>DATHTC010000088.1:0-4934 GCA_035463735.1 Gaiellaceae bacterium
GACCTCGTCGGCCAGTTCGCAGAGGCGGGGTTGCTGGACGAGGTCCTGGTCTCGATTGCGCCCGTCACCCTCGGCGCCGGGAAGCCGCTGCTGCCCCGCCGGCTCGAGCTGCGCCTCGAGGAGGTGGGGCGGAACGGCGACTTCGTCGCGGCGCGGTACTCGGTCGTGCGACCGGACGGCCGCTGAGGTCGCTGCCCGTAGTTCCCTCGCGCCGTGCCGCGCAGCCTCACGCGCGCAGGGGCGCTTCGACGGAGTGCCGCGCGAAGAACGACGCGAGCCCCTCGGCCACCTCGCGCGGCCGCTGGACGTGGAGTAGGTGGGTCGCGCCGGCCACCTCGAGCTCCTCGGCGTTCGGCAGCCACGAGAGGAGGAGCTCCAGCCGCTCCGGGAAGGTCGGGGCGGTGTTCGCGCCGCGAACGCCGAGCACCGCGTGCGTGACGCGGCGCGCGTCCTTCTCCGTGAACGACCACGCCTGGAGAGCGGCGAGCTCCTGGTCGAAGAACGCGTCCGCGTCGGCGACGGCCTGCTCGAAGGCTCCCGGAAGCCCGCGCTCGAGCGGGTCGCGGAAGCCGGGCCCGAAGACACCGCGGGCGAACGTGTCGACGGCACCGGCCGCGTCGCCGGCGCGATGACGCTGGATCGCAGGCGCCACGAACTCGCGGACGAATGCGGCCTGTACCTCGGTCTGCGGCACCGGCCGCGCCGGCTCCATGAGCGCAAGCGTCTGGACAGCCTCCGGGAAGTCGAGCGCGAGCTGCAGCGCGATCACCGCGCTCGAGGAATGGCCGACGACGTGCGCCCGCTCGATCCCGAGCCCGCGCATGAGCTCGGCGCAGTGCGCGGCATGATCCGCCATGCTCACGGGGCCGTCGACACGGTCGCTGCCGGCGAAGCCGGCGCGGTGGTACCGCAGGACGATGTGCCGCGCCGCGAGCGGCGGCTCGTCGAGCAGCGGCTCGGCCCACGCTGCGGAGAGCCCCCAGTGGATGAGCACGACCGGCTCGCCGGAGCCCCGCAGCTCGTACTCGAGCTCGAGCCCGTCGACGGTGGCGCGCTCCAGCTCCTTCATGATGCCTCCTTTTCGATCAAGCGAGACTGGAGTCAATTGATTGGTACGGTATTGAAGATGTCGGGCGAGGTCAAGCTCCCGCGGCGGAAGTACCACTCGCCGCTGCGCGCCGACCAGGCGCGGGCGACGCGGCGCCGCGTGCTCGACGCCGCCCTCCGCCTCTTCGTCGAGCGGGGCTACGCGGGGACGACGATCGCCGCCGTCGCGCAGGAGGCCGCCGTCTCGGCCGAGACCGTGTACGGCGCGTTCGGCGGCAAGCGCGGGCTGCTCGAGGGCGTGATCGAGACTGCCATCGCCGGAGAGGACGAGGAGGCGGCGGGCGACGAAGCCTGGTGGGCGGAGCTCGCGCGGGTGCCCGACGGCCGCGGACGACTCGAGCGGATGGTCGAGTACAGCTGCCGCATCCTCGCGCGCACACGGCTTATCCACGCGGTCATCCGGGGCGCGGCCGACAAGGAGCCGTTCGCCGCCGCCCTCGGCACGCGCCTCCTGCACGACCGCCTCGCCGGCCAGACGGAGCGCATCCGCCGCTACCTCCGCGGCGAGCTCCGGGAGGGCCTGTCGGTGCCGGACGCGGGCCAGCGCTACTGCGCGCTCGCGAGCCCGGAGCTCTACCACGTCCTCACCGTCGAGTTCGGCTGGACGCCGGACCAGCACCGGGCGTGGCTCACCGGCCTGCTCGAGAGCGAACTGCTGGCGCCGCCTCGCGGTCGGCGCGATGGCCCCGCCGCGGCTCCGTAGCGGGCCTACTCAGCCACGGCGGCCGACGACGAAGCGGAGCGGCGCCTCCCAGTCGCGCTCGACCTCTCGCGTGTCGACGAAGCCGGCATGGTGCAGGAGCGCGAGCGCCTGCTCCGCGTCGATCACCGAGCCGCCCGCGCGGACCGTGAACAGGTCGTCGACCGCGGTGAGGAGCTCCTCACCGCCGCCGTGCGGAATCCCGACGACGATCGTCCCGCCCGGCTGCCGCAGCGCCGCGTGGATCCGCGTGACCGCTTCCTCCAGGACCGGCTCGGGGATGAAGAAGGAGGGAAGCCAGGCCAGATCGAAGCCGTCGGGATCGTCGAGCTCCTCCACGGCCGTGGCCCGCAGCGTCACGCGTCCCTCGAGGCCGGCGGCGGCGACCTTCGCGCGTCCGAGCTCGAGTGCAGGCTCCCAGGGGTCGATCCCGACGACGGTCGACTCGGGGACTCTGTTCGCGAGGGCGACGGCGAGTCCGGCGACGCCGGTGCCGACGTCGAGGATCCGGGCGCCCGCGGCGGCCAGGCCGGCATCGTCGATCAGCCGTGCCACCACGGCCGAGGCCGACCCCTGCGCCTCGAGCAGCACGGGATCGTCGTAGCCCCACGCCCCCGGGCGGGCAGGATCCTCGACGAGATCGAGCGCCTGGGCGAGGTACGAGCGCGCGAACGCCAGCAGGACCGACCGCTCGCCCTCGTCGAGCGCGTCGAGGTGCGCTCGCGCGCCGAATGCGTCCACGACCCGCTCGAGCTGCGCCCGGACGGCGGGGTCGCCCTCCACGCCCATCGCGTCCAGGCGCATGCGGGCAACGAGAGCCGCCAGCGCCTGCGCGTTCGTCAGCAGGCGGCTCGAGAGCCCCACCAGCTCCTCGAACGCCACGCCGGGACCCTACGCGACGCGTCGTCCAGCCGGACGCCGGCGGCGGCCGGAGCTCGACGTCACGGACGCGGAGGCTGCCAGAGTAGGGCGCGATGAGCTCGGTCGTCCCCAGCCTGGCGAGCGCGCGGCGGAAGGCCGTCCGGGCACAGCTGCTCGACGGCAGCGCCGAGAGCCTGCTCGACCTCGTGCGCCGCCTCGGCTTCCTGCAGATGGACCCGATCTCGACCGTCGCGCCGCCGCAGCACCTCGTGCCGTTCAGCCGGCTCGGTCCGTTCGACGTCGCGGAGCTCGACCGGCTGCTGTGGGAGGAGCGGGCGCTCTTCGAGTGGAACGCGTTCATCTGGCCGGCCGAGGACCTCCCGCTCGTCCGCGCGCGCATGCGGCGGTGGCGCCGGACCGCGAACGCCTGGGTCCGGGACTTCTTGCAGGCCAACGCCCGCTTCCGCCGCTACGTCCTGCGCGAGCTCGAGCGGCACGGGCCGATGCTCTCGCGCGACCTGAAGGCGGACCTGCTACCCGAGAGCGACCCGCACCGCTGGTGGGGGACGCGCCAGGTGCGGCTGATGCTCGAGCTCCTCCAGAAGCAGGGTGACGTCGCCGTCGCCGGGCGCAGCGGGCGCCAGCGTCTGTGGGACCTGGCCGAGCGCGTCTATCCGGAGACGGAGACCGTCCCATGGCGGGAGGCCGAGCGGCTGATCGCGGAGCGCAGACGTCGGTCACTCGGCGTCTGGCTGGAGCGCGGGGAGCTGCGCGCGCACCCCGAGGTCCTCGACGACCCCGTCCCCGACCGCCTCGCCTTCCTCTCGCCGTTCGACCGGCTCGTCCACGACCGCGCCCGGGCGGAGGCCCTGTGGGGCTTCCGCTACCGGCTCGAGATGTACGTGCCGAAGGCGAAGCGCACGTACGGGTACTACGTGCTGCCGATTCTGCGGGGCGAGCGGATCGTCGGCCGGATCGACGTCGAGCGAGACCGCGACGCCGACGGCCTGCGCGTCAACCGCGTCTGGTGGGAGGACGGCGTCGAGCCGGTCGAGCTCGAGCCGGCGCTGGAGCGACTGGCGGCCTTCGTCGTCGCGAACGACGGCTCGAACCCTCGCGGCCGGTAGCCTCTGACGCGGCCGCTCCGCCCCGAGAACCCGACCTGCAGGAGGTCCCATGAGCCGTTACGCGGTGGCGCACCTCGACGAGATCGGCGAGGTCAGCGACGGCCGCTGTCCCTGGCGGCCCGTCCGGCACCACTTCGGGATCACATCGTTCGGCGTCAACGCGTGGACGGGCCACGAGGCCGGCGATCGGATCATCAACGAGCACGACGAGGCCGACGAGAACGAGGAGCTCTACCTCGTGACGCGGGGACGCGCTGTGTTCGAGCTGGACGGCGAGCGAACGGAGGCTCCCGCCGGGACGTTCGTCTTCGCGGAGCCGGGGGTGAAGCGCACGGCGTTCGCCGAGGAGCCGGGAACGACGATCCTCGCGGTCGGCGGGCAGCCGGGCGAGGCGTACGCGGTCACCGGGTACGAGGTCTGGGTGGAGCTGCGGCCGGCGTATGACGCGGGCGACTACGCAACCGTGGCCGACCGCGGGCGCGCGGTGATCGCAGCGAATCCGCAATACCCGTTGCCGATCTACAACGTCGCCTGCTGCGAGGCGCTCGTCGGACGGACGGAGGACGCGATCGAGCACCTGCGGCGGGCGATCGAGCTCGACGCGCGGTTCCGCGAGTACGCGAAGGGCGACTCGGACTTCGACGGGCTCCGCGCCGACCCGCGTTTCGGCGAGCTCGTCGAGAGCTAGACGGCGACGATCTCGACGAGATCCCCGAGGCCTTCGAAGTCGGACGGGTTGCGCGTGTAGAGAGGGAGCCCGGCGGCGAGCGCCGTCGCTGCGATCAGCAGGTCGAGCGCACGCGGTCCGCGCGCCTTGCGACCCGAGGCGACGACCGCCGCGACGATCCGGCCGTACGAGCGCGTGACGGCGGCATCGACCGGGAGCGGCTCGAGCGTCGCTTCCAGCCGCTGAAGCCGCTCCTGCCGTCGCGCCCGCTCGTCCGCATCCCTCGCGACGTGCGTCCCCACGGCGAGCTCCGCGAACGTGACGGCCGAGACCGCGGGATCGGCTGGGAGGCGCGTGGGCTCGAGCCGCTGCGCGTCGATGACGACCGACGTGTCGAGGACGCCGCGCGCAGGGCGCTCGTCAGCCATGCGGCTCGGTCGTGGGGTCGACGTACGCGTCGATGTCCTCGCGG
>DATHTC010000089.1:0-4377 GCA_035463735.1 Gaiellaceae bacterium
GGGTGTGCCCCGTCCACAGGGGGCGGCCGACGGCGCGCGCCGCGAACACGAGCCCCGGGCGGCGCTCGTCCATCCACGCGGCGGCCATCGTCCCGACCAGCCGCTCGAGCACGTGCGCGCGGTTGTCGGCGCGCTCGGCGAGGGCGAAGATCGCCTCGGAGTCGACCGTCATCTCCGGCGCGGCCCGCTCGATCCCCTCGGCCGCGAGCAGCTCGTCGTCGTTGACGACGATGCCGTTGTGGATCCCGACGACGGCGCCGTGCCGGATCGGGTGGTTGTTGGCCTCGATCGAGGGATGCCCCTTCGTGTAGTCGCGGACGTGCAGGAGCGCCTGCGTGGCGCCCGCGGGAACGCGGAGCTCGTCGAGGAGCGCGCTCGCGCCGGAGCGGCGCTTTCGCACGTGCACCCCGGCCTCGCTGCCGCGCCACGCGTACCCGACCGCGTCGGCACCGCGCTCCGCGATCCCAGCGAGGAGGGCCTGCGCGGCGAGCCGCCGGTCGATCCGGCTGTCGTCGCTCAGGCTGTATCCGGCGATTCCGCACATGACGATGATGCTAGGAGGCTCCTCGGACGCCGCGGTCCCTCCCGCGACACCCCTTCGGGTGTCGATGCCCAAGTGTGACGCGGTTATGCATAGACAGTTGCCGTTCTGTTGGGATCCTTAAGAAACCTTTGCAAACCGGACGCGGGATCCACGTTCGGTCTTCCCGCTCAAGCGGGGGAGCCCGACCGCCGATAGACACGGCAGATGGACGGGCAGCCGCTCCGCGACCCCGCGTTCGAGGCGTCCGCCGACGAGGCGACGCCCGAGCCGCCGCGCGAGCCGCACCTCGAGCTGCTCCCGGGGCTGGCGGAGGCGACGCCGGCCGCAGGTGGCGAGGAGCGCGCCGGGCAGACGGAGGAGGAGGCCGACGATGCGGAGCCGGAGGCCGAGCTCGAGGCCGCCTCGCCGCCGGAGCTCGCCGACCCGCTGAAGCTCTACGTCCGCCAGATCGGCGACGGCCGCCTGCTGACGGCGGCGGAGGAGCGCGAGCTCGCCCGGCGCAAGGACCTCGGCGACGAGGCGGCGAAGCGGAAGCTCATCGAGTCGAACCTCCGGCTCGTGATGTCGATCACGCGGAACTACACGAAGGCCGGCGTCCCGCTGCTCGACCTCATCCAGGAGGGCAACCTCGGGCTGATCCGTGCCGTCGAGAAGTTCGACTACCGCATGGGCTTCAAGCTCTCGACGTACGCCACCTGGTGGATCCGGCAGTCGGTGACGCGGGCGCTCGCCGACCAGGGGCGGACGATCCGCCTGCCGGTGCACGTCGCCGAGCAGGCCCGGCGCGTGATGCGCTCCCGCCGCGTGCTCGCGCAGAAGCTCAACCGCGACCCCACGGTCGCCGAGCTCGCGGTGGAGAGCGGCTTTCCCGAGAAGCGCGTGCAGGAGCTGCTCGAGCTCGTCGAGGACCCGGTCTCGCTGGAGACGCCGGTCGGCGACGGGGAGAGCCTCTACGGCGACCTGATCGAGGACACCCAGTCGGCGAAGCCGGACGAGACGACCGCGCAGCACCTGCGCACGGCCGAGCTCGCGGCCGCGCTCGAGCGGCTGAACCCGCGCATGCGCCACGTCCTGGCGCTGCGCTTCGGGCTCGACGGCGCCAGGCCGCAAACGCTCGAGGAGGTGGGGGCGGGGCTCGGGATCACGCGCGAGCGCGTGCGCCAGCTCGAGGCCCGCGCCCTGCGCGAGCTCCGGCAGGTCGCTCCCGACCTGGAGCTGTACCTGCGGTCGTAGCCTCGGCGGGCTGGGTGGGCCGACGCGCCGCCGCTACGCTGGTCGCGAATGGGCTTCGTCGACGTGCACAGCCACGTCGTCCCCTCCGGCGACGACGGGGCCGGCACCGAGCGCGAGGCCGCCGAGCTCTGCTTCTCGGCGGCCGAGCACGGGACCGGCATCCTCTTCGCGACGCCGCACGTGTGGCCGCAGCTGCCGCTGACGATCGCGCGCGAGGGTGCCGTGCGCCGCGCCTACGAGCGAGTGAAGCGCGAGCGCGGGCTTCCGCTCGAGCTGCGACTCGGATTCGAGCTGACGCCGCAGGCGAGGCTCCTCGACGAGGACCTCCGCCGCTACGAGCTCGAGGGGACCGGTGCGGTGCTGATGGAGGTGCCGTTCTCGGGCCCCGCGGAGATCCTCGTGCGGCTCGGCGAGCACGCGGAGGCGTGCGGCCTGCGACCGGTGATCGCGCACCCGGAGCGCACGCAGTCGGTGCAGGAGCGGCCGGCGCTCGCCGAGGAGCTCGCCGAGCGCGGCTGGGCGCTCCAGGTGAATGCGTCGTCGCTGACCGGCGACCACGGGCCGGACGCGGACGAGCTCGGCTGGTCGCTGCTCGAGCGCGGCGTCGCGACCATCGTCGCCTCGGACGGCCATCGGCCGACGCGCCCGCCGCACCTGGACGCGGCCTACGCCGAGGCGATCCGGAAGGTGGGGGAGGAGCGGGCCACCGCGCTCTTCTGCGGCGTCGCCCTCGGCTTCAGCGTGCCAGCTCCATCTCTCGGAGCGCGGCGAGCCGCCTGAGCGACTCGACCTCGATCTGGCGCACGCGCTCGCGCGTGAGCCCGAGGCGTCGGCCGATCTCCTCGAGCGTGCGCGGCTCCTCGTCGTTCAGGCCGTACCGGAGCACGAGCACCTGGCGGTCGCGGGGGGAGAGGGCTCCGAGCGCCTCCTGGAGCGCCTGTGAGCGGAGCACGACCTCGACCTCCTCGTCGGGTTGAGGCCCGTCGCCGGCCACGAAATCGCCGAACACGGCGTCGTCGCCGTCCCCGACGGGCTGGTCGAGGCTCGTGGACGCCCGGGCCGCGGCGCGCACCTCCGTCGCCTGCTGGAGCGGGAGGTTGGCCTCGTCCGCGATCTCCTCGAGCGTCGGCTCGCGGCCGAGTGTCGCCCAGAGCGTCCGCTCCGCCCGCGTCATCTTCTGCAGCCGCTCGACGATGTGGACGGGCATCCGGATCGTGCGCGCCTTGTCGGCGAGCGCCCGCGCGACCGCCTGCCGGATCCACCATGTGGCGTAGGTCGAGAACTTGAAGCCGCGACGCCAGTCGAACTTCTCGACCGCGCGGATGAGGCCGAGCGTGCCCTCCTGGATCAGGTCGAGGAACGGCAGGCCCTGGTTGCGGTAGTTCTTCGCGATCGAGACGACGAGGCGGAGGTTCGCCTGGATCATCTGCTGCTTGGCGAGCGCGTCGCCGCGCTCTATCCGCTTCGCCAGCTCGACCTCCTGGGCCGCGGTCAGCAGCTGGTGCCGGCCGGCCTCGCGGAGGAAGAGCTGCAGCGCGTCCGTCGTCGTCTCCTGCGCCGCGACGGGCGGGGGCGGCGGGGCCGGCGCCTCCTCCGGCTCGGGCTCCTCCACGAGCTCCAGCCCGCGCGCCTCCAGCTCGACCCGCAGCGCGTCGAGCTCGAGCGCGTCCAGCTCGAACGGCTCGACGAGCTCCAGCAGCTGCGCGAGTCGCAGCGTTCCGGTCGACTCGGCGCCGTCGATCAGGCCCCGGAGCTCGTCCAGCTCGAGCAGCCGCTCGACCACCTCGCGCTCGGCCATGCGCACCTATCCCGCGGCTGCTCGGGGGCCAAACGTGGCGGGCGGCGCCTCGGGAGAGGCGCCGCCGTGCCTCGCCGCTCAGGCGAGCAGCGCGCAGATGTCCGTCGCGTTCCCGCGATACGAGAACGACAGGAACGTGAACGTCTCCGGGTCGATGAGCACCTCGGCGTGCCCGCGGATCAGGTACGTGCGTCCGACCGAGTCGTCACCCGGCCCGGCATCTCCCGGGAAGAAGAAGAAGAGCACGGGCCCTCCCGAGCTCACGACGATGTTGTCGCCCTCGGGGACGATCGTGACAGGCCCGGATGCGTTGAACGTCAGGCCGGTTCCGGTGTCGGCGTTGGTGAGACGGGCGGAGAAGAAGCCCGTGTACAGGACCTTGCCGCTTGCGAACGTCGTGACAGTCTGCCGATCCTCGACCGGCTCGCCGACAACCGGGAAGGGGCAGACCATCCCGGCGGGGAAGTCGAACGAGACCGCCTCCGCCGGCTCGCGGATCGGCTTGTCTGCTGCCGCGACACCGGCCGCGATCGCTGCGCCGACCGCGAGCGCGCACGTGACTCCGAGCGTCCTGCCTGCCATGGGTGAGACTCCTTTCCTCGGGGCCGCAGGAGGGGAGTGTGACACTGGTCACGATCTTCGACAAGAGCCGGCCTGTGTCAGGGACGGCCGCGGGCGTACTTGACATAACGCCGGTTCTCGTGCGTTCGGGTGACGGCGAGTGGCGGCTGCGCGCACTCGGCTTCCGCAACGCCAACCTGCGCCCGCTCCGTCTGCCGACGCCTCGCCGCGACCTCGACCG
>DATHTC010000090.1:0-4852 GCA_035463735.1 Gaiellaceae bacterium
CTCGACGCGCTGATCGCCGCGAGCGAGCGTGTCGCGGCCGCGGCGGCCGACCGGTTCCCGGGCGACTACGCCGTCCTCCCCGTGGGTGTCGACCTCGACCTCTTCCGGCCGGGCGAGAAGGAGCGTCTCGTCGTCGTCGAGTGGGCGCCACCGGAGCGCGCGCTCGTCCGGGCGGCGATCCGGACGCTGCCCGAGCTCCCGGACTGGCGCTTCGTCATCGTCCGGACGAAGCCGCTCGCGGGCCGGCCGTACGTCCCGCGTGAGCTCGCGCGGCGCGTAAGCGTCAGGACGCTGCGAGACGGGGAGGCGCGGGCGCCGGTGCTGGCGGCGGCGGCGATCTTCGTCCCCGCCGCCTCCGGCCGTGCGCGCCTCCGGCTCGAGGCCGCCGCCAGCGGCGCTGCCGTCGCCGCTCCCACCGGCGTCGAGGGACAGCCCGAGCTTGCCGCTGCCGCGATGGCGCGGCTCGCCGAGGACGACGCGTACCGCGAGCGTCGCGCGGCCGAGGGCCGCGTCGAGGCGGAGGCCGCGTCGTTCGCGGCCGTCGCCGCCGAGCTCGACAGCCTCTACGCCCGACTCGGCTCCCGTCGCCGGCACCGCCGGCGCAGCGAGGACGCGCTGGCCGGGCGCCCGTGGATCGTGGCAGACCTCCACCTGCACACGCGCTGGTCACACGACTGCTCGATCGAGGTGGCCGACCTCCTCGACCACGCCGAGGCCGAAGGCCTGGGCGCAATCGCGGTCACGGATCACAACGTCTTCGGCGGTGCGCTCGAGGCCGTGGAGCTGGCGCGTGGCCGCGACCTCCTCGTCATCCCCGGCGAGGAGGTGAAGACGGACGGGCAGGGCGAGGTGATCGGGCTCTTCCTCCGTGAGGAGATCCCGCGCGGGATGCCGTTCGCCGACACCGTCGCGGCGATCAAGCAGCAGGGCGGCGTCGTGTACGTCCCGCACCCGTTCGACCGCCTGCACTCGATCCCGGACGCGGCCACGCTCCGGAGGCACCTCGCCGACATCGACGTCTTCGAGACCTACAACGCCCGCCTCCTCTTCGACGCCTACAACGACGAGGCGGCGCGGTTCGCGGCGAAGTACAACCTCACCGTCGGCGCCGGCTCGGATGCGCACGTGCTCCAGGGGGTCGGGACGGGCGCGATGCGCATGCGGCGTTTCGACGGCCCCGACGAGTTCCTGCTGAGCCTCCGCACCGCACAGGTGCTGCCGCGTCCGAAGTCGCTCGCGTACCTCCAGGGCCTGAAGTGGATCGCGCAGGCCAAGGAAAGGGTCCGGTAGAGGCGAACGAGGGTAGGCCCCCTGATGCCCTTGGCCACGGACGAGATCTACGAGAAGTACCTGCAAAAGGCGATCACCGAGATCAACGAGCTCGGGCACGAGGTCGCTGGGGTAGCGGGGCCGGAGCGCGTCCCCGTGGTCGGCTCCGGGCACCCGCTCGCGGACGTCTTCCTGCTGAAGTACCGTCCCCGCGGAGCCGAGCTGCAGGAGGGCGTCGCCTTCTACGGGCGCACGGGGCAGGCGATCCTCAAGTCGCTCCAGCGGCTGCGCGTCGACCCGATGGCGGTGTACGGCACGAACTGCCTCAAGTTCGCCGTCCAGGACGAGGACGAGGCGCGGCCGTGGCTCGGGCGCGAGCTGCACATCGTCCAGCCGAAGCTCGTCGTGGTGATGGGCCCCGAGGCGGTCGCGTTCCTCAACTCGCTCGCGTTCCCGCTCGCCGATCAGGTCGATGAGACCGAGGGTGAGCTGCAGCGGTTTACGCCCACGATCCAGGCGCTCGTCACCCCCGACGTCGACGAGTCGCTCGACGAGCAGGCGGCGAAGACGCGCTTCTGGAGCGCGTTCAAGGCCGTCGGAGCCTGGTGGTCCGAGCTCCCGCCGTACTGAGCACGCCGCGCTTCGTCGCCGCCGCGGCGATCCTGGCCGCGCTCCTCGTCTACTACCGCGCAGCCCCCTCCCTGCCGGGGCTGCCGACGTGGGCGGACGTCCTCCTCACGGCGCTCGTGCTCGCGCCGGCGGTCTTCGCGCTCGTGCTGCTCGCGCTCCCCCTGTACGGCGCTCGGGGCGTGCTGCCTGTCGGAGCGGCGCTCGGGGCCCTCGCGCTCGCGCTCGCCCAGGCCGACCTCGACGTCCTCGCGAACTTCGCCAAGCTCGGCGCCGTGACGCTGCTGGCCTTCTGGTTCCTGACGTACTTCGAGGCGCTCGCGTGGGTCGTGCTCGTCGCCGCCGTGATCCCGGTCGTCGACGCGATCTCCGTGTGGCGCGGCCCCACACGACACATCGTCGAGGAGCGGCCGGAGGTGTTCGGGGCCCTCTCGTTCGCGTTCCCGGTACCGGACGAGGGTGCGTTCCAGCTGGGTCTTCCCGACCTGCTGTTCTTCGCCATCTTCCTCGGCGCGGCCGCCCGCTGGGGGCTTCGCGTGCTGCCGACCTGGGCGTGCCTCGTCGCCTCGTTCGGCGTCACGATGGCGCTGGCGATCTACGCGGATCCGTTCGGGATCGGCGGCCTCCCGGCCCTGCCGCTCCTCTGCGTCGGCTTCGTAGCGCCGAACGCCGACCTGCTCTGGCGCGACCTGCGGAGCGGTGACGCGGAGGCGAACAGCGCCTAGCGTGGCTCGAACCTCGTCATCGACCGTCGTCCGAGAGAGGCCGTGGGGCCGTGTCTCGCTCAGTTGATTCGCGGCGAGGCTCGCCGTCGGGATCCCCGTCGCGCTCGTCCTGGCGGCGCGCTGCTGCTCTAGGACCTGCGGCCGACGCGCCCAGAGGGCTCGGCCGGCACGAACGCCGGGTCTCGCTCGAGCAGCGCCACCGTCTCCACGTGCGGCGTGTGCGGGAACATGTCCACCGGCCGCGCCCTGGCGAGCCGGTAGCCCCAGTCCCCGCGGAGCTGCTTCAGGTCGCCCGCGAGCGTGGTCGGGTTGCACGAGACGTACACGATCCGCGCGGCGCCGATGCGCCCGAGCCGCCGCAGCGCCTTCCCCGCGAGCCCGGCCCGCGGCGGGTCGACGACGACGACGTCCGGCGTCCCCGAGCGCTCGAGCAGCTCCTCGACGACCTGGCCGACGTTGCCGGCGAAGAACGCGGCGTTCGTGACCCCGTTCAGGTCGGCGTTCTCGAGCGCGCGCGCCACCGACTCCTCCGACACCTCGATCCCCCATACGGTCAGCGCCCGCGGCGCCAGCGAGAGGCCGATCGTGCCGATGCCGCAGTAGAGGTCCCACACGGTCTCCGAGCCGGTCAGGGCCGCGTACTCCCCCGCGAGCCCGTACAGCTGCTCGGCCATCGCCGTGTTCGTCTGCAGGAACGCGTTCGGCGAAATGCGCACGCGCAGCCCGCAGAGCTCCTCCTCGATCGTCTCCTCGCCCCACAGCAGCACGCTCGGGAGGTTCGTCACCTCCGCCGGCGTGTCGTTGACCGACCAGTGGATCGACCGCACCTCCGGGAACCGCCGCAGCACCTCGACGAGGTAGCCGCGCTCGAAACGCTCGCCGCGTGCGGTGACGAGCTGGACGAGCGCCTGACCGGTGTTGCGGCCCTCGCGGACGACGAGGTGTCGCAGGTACCCCTGCCCGGTCTCCTGGTCGTACGCCGTCAGCCGTTCCTCGCGGGCCCAGTCGCGCACCGCGTTCCGGATCGCGTTCCCGACGTCGGTGGTCAGCCAGCACCGCTCGACCTCGAGCACGGCGTCCCAGCGGCCGGCCTTGTGGAAGCCGAGCGTCGGCCCGTCCTCGAGCTGCGTGAACGAGTACTCCAGCTTGTTCCGGTAGAAGAACGGTGACTCCGCGGGCAGGATCGGCTCGAGTGCCGGGTCGGTCAGGCCGCCGAGCCGCCGCAGCGCGTCCGCGACCTGGCCGTGCTTGATCTCGACCTGCGCCTCGTACGCGAGGTCCTGGAACCGGCAGCCGCCGCAGGCCGGGTAGTGGGCGCACGGCGCCTCGACCCGCTGCGGGCCCGGCTCGAGCACCGCCGTCGCGAGCGCCTCGGCGTGGTTCCGCTTGACCTTCGTGACCCGGGCGCGGACGGTGTCGCCCGGGAGCCCGCGCCTGACGAACACGACGAAGCCGCCCGTGCGGGCGACGCCGTTCCCGCCGTAGGCGAGCGAATCGACGTGGAGCTCGAGCTCCTGGTCCACCTTGACGGGCGCGGCCATGGTCGTCCGAGCGTAGCCGCGCCGCCCGGGGGCCGGACCGATCCGTGGAAAACCCGGATGCGCACGAGGGCCGGGGCGCGACACCCTCGCGCCTGATGGCTCCTCCTGTGTGCGAGCTCCAGTTCAGTGCCGGCCGCACGGGCTGGTGCCCGGAGGACGACGCCTGCCCGTTCTGGCACGACGAGGCGTGCGTGCTCGAGCCCGTCTACCGCCACCTCGAGCGCAACCGCGAGCTGGCGGCAGGGCTGCTGCGCGTCCGCGGAGCGCTCACGGCGAGCAGACCGGCGCCCTTCGTCGCACCGCCGCCCGGCCTCCGCTGAAGCGGCCGTGTCTGGGGACAGTCCCTAGGTCTGTCCCCAGACATGTCCAAGCGGTGACGAGACAGCGGCGAGTTCGTGCCGAGTTCGCGCGGCGCCGTCAGCGGAGCGTCGTGACGAGGACCGTCCGGGTGCGCGGGCCGTCGAGCTCGCAGAAGAAGATCCCTTGCCAGGTGCCGAGCGCGAGCTTGCCGTCGCGGAGCGGGACGAGCACCTGAGGGCCCATCAGCGCCGCCCGGATGTGCGACGGGGCGTTGTCCTCGCCGGCCTCGAAGTGCTTCCAGTCCCACTCCTTCGCGACGATCCGCTCGAGCGCCATCTCGAAGTCGCGCGCCACCATAGGGTCGGCGTGCTCGTTGATCGTGACGCCGGC
>DATHTC010000091.1:0-5300 GCA_035463735.1 Gaiellaceae bacterium
GGAACCCGTGGTTCCCCCACGAGCCCTCCTTCTGCCGGGTCACGCTGGTGCGCGCGCCGCTTCGCGGCGGGCGCTCCGGCCATGCTCCTCCCGCGGGAGGCGCTTCGACGCGAGCGCGAAGCACCGCCCCTACCTGCCGACCACGTTCGTGCTCGACTCGCTGCGGCGGATCCATCGCGTCTGGAGCGGCTTCTGGTACTGGGGCAACCCGACGCCGGAGGAGCTGCGGGTCGCGCTGCGCGAGGTGACGAGGGCCGAGCAGCCGAGCTTCGACGCGCAGGCGGTGTGGGCGGCCGGTGGGAGCGCGCCCGCAGCCGCCGGGATCGACGCGGAGGCCGTGTGGATCCGGGAGGACGCGGAGGGGCGCGAGATCCAGCGCGGCGCGCACCGCGGCGCCGTCCCGGCGGAGGGCGACGAGCTCGGCCGCTCGCCCGTCGACGGACGCCCGTGGCTCGTCCACCGCGTCGAGACCGGGGGCGGCCGAACCGCGATCCACCTCCGCAAGCCTGGCTCGCCGGCACCCGGACTGCCGCAGCACGACATCACCGCACCGCCGCATGGGACCGCGGCCTAGAGGCACCGCTGGCCGTTCGGCGGGGGCGCGGCCCCCGGCCCCGCAGCTACCGTTCGGTGGTGGCGTCCGAGTGGCCGGAGGCGGTCCAGCGCGTGGCGGGCTTCCTTCGCGAGGCCGGGGCGGAGGCTCGGCTCGAGGAGTTCCCGTCGGGGACGCCGACGGCGAAGGACGCCGCCGAGGCGGTCGGTTGCGAGCTCAGCGAGATCGTGAAGTCGCTCGTGTTCAGCTGCGACGGCCGGACGGTGGTCGTCATGGTTCCCGGCGACCGCCGCGCCGATGCGGCGAAGGTGGCACGTGAGGTCGGCTGCGGCACGGCCCGGATCGCGACGGCGGACGAGGTCGAGCGGGCGACCGGGTTCGAGCCTGGCGCGGTGGCGCCGTTTCCGCTCCCGCGCGTGGACCGCGTGCTGATCGACCGGACACTGCTCGCTCGCGACCTCGTCTGGGTGGGCGCCGGCTCGCACCGCCACCTGGCGGGACTCGTGCCGGCGGAGCTCGTCCGGCTCGCCCGGGCGACGCCGATGGACGCCGTCGGGAGCGGCGCTTAACATCCCGCGGGGCGCGGAAAGGAGAACCCTGGTGCAGGAGACGTCCAAGATCTGGATGAACGGCGAGCTCGTCGACTGGGCCGACGCGAAGATCCACGTCGGTGCGCACGGGCTCCACTACGGCTCCGGGGTGTTCGAGGGCATCCGGTGCTACGACACGCCGGGCGGCCCGGCCGTCTTCCGGCTGAGCGACCACCTCGGGCGGCTCGACAACTCGGCGCGGCTGCTCTCGATGGAGCTGCCGTACACCGTCGAGGAGCTGCGCGACGCCACCTTCGAGCTGCTCGCCGCGAACGGGCTGGCCGAGTGCTACCTCCGTCCGATCGCCTTCTACGGGTACGGCGAGCTCGGCGTCGCGGCGCGCGACAATCCGATCGAGACCGTGATCATGAGCTGGCCGTGGGGCGCGTACCTCGGCGAGGAGGGCCTCCGCACCGGCATCAGCGCGAAGATCTCCACCTGGCAGCGGATCGGCGCGAACGTGATCCCGCACGTCGCGAAGGCGACCGGCGTGTACCTGAACTCGATGCTGGCCGTGTCCGAGGCGAATCGCGCCGGCTACGACGAGGCGATCCTGCTGACCGCCGAGGGGCACGTCGCCGACGGCTCGGGCGAGAACATCTTCGTCGTCAAGGACGGCGAGCTGCACACGCCGGCGCTCTCCACGTCGATCCTGCCCGGGATCACGCGCGACTCGGTGATCCAGATCGCGCAGGACCTCGGCTACCGCGTGCACGAGACGACGCTGATCCGCTCCGACCTCTACCTCGCGGACGAGGCGTTCATGTGCGGCACGGCCGCGGAGGTGACGCCGCTCCGGGCGATCGACGACCACGTGCTCGGGGTCGGGCCGGTGACGCTGGAGCTCCAGGGCGCCTACCTCGACACCGTTCGCGGCCGCAGCGAGCGGTGGGCGCAGTGGCTCGAGCGGGCGGTGCCCGCGCAGACGCAGGCGTGACGCAGGTCGAAGGCGGAGCCGTCGGGCTCTCCGGGCCCTACCTCGACGTGCGCGAGGAGGAGCTCGTGCTCGAGGTCCTCCGGTCGGGCCGGCTCTCGCTCGGGCCTGCCGTCGACCGCTTCGAGGAGCGCTTCGCCGAGGCGGTGCAGGTGCCCTATGCGGCCGCGGTCTCGAGCGGCACCGCCGGCCTCCACCTGCTCTGCCGAATTGCGGGGATCGAGCCTGGGGACGAGGTGATCACGTCGCCCTACTCGTTCGCCGCGTCGGCGAACTGCTTCCTCTACGAGGGCGGCACGCCCGTGTTCGCGGACGTCGACCCGCGAACGTACAACCTCGACCCCGCCGCCGTCGCGGCCGCCGTCACCCCCCGGACGAGGGCGGTCGTCGCCGTCGACATCTTCGGCTACCCGTGCGAGCTCGACCCGCTCCGGGAGCTGTGCGACCGGCACGGGCTGGTGCTGATCGACGACGCCTGCGAGGCGCTCGGTGCGCGCTACCGCGGGCGGCCCGTCGGCTCGCACGGCCCCTCCGCCGTGTTCGCCTTCTACCCGAACAAGCAGATCACGACCGGCGAGGGCGGGATGGTGACGACGCACTCCGAGGAGGAGTGGCGGTTGCTGCGCTCGCTTCGCAACCAGGGCCGCGCCGACGCCGGCGGCTGGCTCGAGCACGCCCGCCTCGGCTTCAACTACCGGCTCGACGACGTGCGCGCGGCGATCGGGATCGGCCAGCTCGAGAAGCTCGACAGGATCCTGGAGCTGCGCGCGGCCGCGGCGGCGCGCTACGGCGAGCTGCTCGCCGGGATCGACGGGCTCGCCCTGCCGCTCGCCGACGACGACGAGCACGTGCGCTCCTGGTTCGTCTACGTCGTGGAGCTCGACGAGGGCGCCGACCGGGAGGCCGTGATCGCGGCGCTCGACCGCGAGGGCGTCCAGACTGCACGCTACCTCCCGTGCATCCACCTCCAGGGGTACATGCGCGAGCGCTTCGGCTTCGGTGAGGGGCTGTGCCCGGTCGCCGAGAGCCTGTCGCGGCGCACGCTCGCGATCCCGTTCCATACCGGGATCGGCGAAGGGGAGCAGGAGCGCGTGGCCGAGGCGCTGCGCGCGGCGCTCGGCTAGAGCTCAGCCGGGCCGACCACGAGGCCGAGCCGTGCGGTCGCTCGTCGGAGGCGCGCGTCGACGGTGACGAGGCGACAGCGGAGGAGAGCGGCAAGCGCGAGGTACTCGGCGTCGTACGTCTTCGCCCACCCCAGCGCGTCCGCCAGCCGCCACGCCTCGTCGCCGAGGCCAGGGTGAAGGCGGGGCTCGATCGGCAGCACCGCGAGCGCGCGGCGGGCGGACACGGCTTCGCTCGGCGTCACCGCGCCGCGCCAGCCGAGCTCGTGGATGACCGAGCGCGCCTCGGGCCAGAGCAGCGGCGGCGCGCAGAGGTCGCCGAGGTCGGCGAGCGGCAGGCGCCCGAAGCACGCCTCGATCGCGAGGCTCGCGTCGACGACCAGCACTAGCGGCCCGCGCGCGAGCGACGCAGCGCCGTGACGACGTTCGGGATCGGCCGTCCGTCGGGCATCGTCCGCCGCCAGCCGCTCGGGAGCGGGAGCAGCTCGTCCTCGTCGAGGACCGCGGCGAGGTCGGCCTCCTCGATCACGTGCTGCGTGCCGACCTTGCGTGCGGCGAGCCGCCCCGAGCGGATCCACCGGCGGATCGTCTCGGGGTTCCGGCCGGCGCGTCGCGCCGCCTCGGGAACCGTCAACATGATGTCGTATACTACAACAGTGGCCGAGACACCCCGCATGGTCTTCCTGGGCTTCGGCAAGTACGCGCGCGCGGACCGGATCTACGCGCTCGAGCCGCTCACGGGCGACGAGCGCGGCGGCGGCCGGCGCACGCGCGTGTGGGTCGAGGGGATCACCGACCCGATCGTCGCCTCGCGGACGGAGCGCACGATCCTGCTGGACATGGGGCTGCGGGCGGAGACGGTCGCGCCCGTCGTCGCCGACGCGCTCGCGCTCGCCGAGAAGATCGTCACGGACGCGGAGAGCGGTCGCGTCGACCTCAACGACCTGACGCGCCGGGCGCGGCGCCTGCTCGAGGCGACGGCGCGGCCCGCGGGGCCCGAGCAGCTCTTCTAGAGACGCCCCGGGGGCGTGCTCGACCGCGACTTCTTCGCCCGCTCGGTGCACGAGGTGGCCCCGGAGCTGCTCGGCGTGACGCTGCTCGTGGACGGGGTCGGCGGGCCGGTCGTCGAGGTCGAGGCCTACGACCACGAGGACCCGGCGGCGCACGGCTACGCGGGGCGGACGGCGCGGAACGCGTCGATGTTCGGCCCTCCGGGGCACGCGTACGTCTACCGGTCGTACGGCATCCACTGGTGCCTGAACTTCGTCTGCGAGGGCGAGGGCGTGGCGAGCGCGGTGCTCGTCCGGGCGCTGCGGCCGCAGGCCGGGCTGGACAGGATGCGAAGGCGCCGCGGCCTCGACGACGAGCGGCTCCTCTGCGCGGGCCCGGGCCGCCTGTGCCAGGCGCTCGGGATCACCGGCGCCCACGACGGCCTTCCGCTCGACGGGCCGCCGTTCCGGCTCCTGGCACGCGCCGAGGACCCGGAGGTCGTGGCCACGGAGCGCATCGGGATCACGAAGGCGGCCGACCGCCCCTGGCGCTACCTCGTCGCCGGCTCGCGCCACGTCAGCCGCGGGCCGCGCCGCTCCTGACGCCGGTCCATTCGGCATGTCCAGGGACTGTCCCCGGCCATGGAGGGAGGGGGCATGGGGGAACCGCCAGGTTCCCCGAGAACAGACGCGCGGGATCGCAGCCCGGCGAAGCCGGGCGCATCCCGCCCGTCAACCCACGTCGGCCTGCTGATCCACGGAGCGCGGCCGGAGAGCCCGCCGCGGAAGCGGCGCGCACGGAGGCCCTCGAGGACGTGCCCTCAGGACAGGCCTACGAGACCAGGCGGCGGAGGCCGAAGCGCGCTTCATGCGCGCGAGAGGCCAAGACGACGCCCCACCTACGCGACCCGGTGAAGGAGGGGGCACACGGGGGAACCATGGGTTCCCCCACGCTAGAGGGCGCAGCCCTCTATGAGCCGGTCGCCCCACGGCGTGGGGTCGTCGAAGAGCTGCATCGCCATCAGCACGTTGAGCAGCATCCCGGTGCCGAAGAAGCGGCTCACGACCTCGGGCCCTCCTCCCGAGACGTCCTCGACGAGCGCCGTCTGCTCG
>DATHTC010000092.1:0-1620 GCA_035463735.1 Gaiellaceae bacterium
TGGAACTTCACCGTCTGCTCGCTCAGCCAGAGCGTCTCCGCGATCTGGCGGTTCGAGTGGCCCTTCGCGAGCTCGGCGAGCACCTCGCACTCCTTGTCCGACAGGCCCGCCGCCTTCGACGGTGACTGCCGCGCCGCGGCGAGGAGCATCCCGGGCTGGAACACGCAGCCCGCGACCGCCTGCCGCACGAGCGCCGGGAGGTCGACCGGGTCGACGGACTTCAGCACGTACGAGACCGCGCCGCGTCTGAGTGCCGCGTCGACGCTCGCCTCGTCGTCGGAGCCTGAGAGCACCACCGTGCGGACCTGCGGATGCTGCTCGGCCAGCCGCTCGAGGCAGGTGAGGCCGTCGAGCTGCGGCATGTTCAGGTCGAGGACGACGACGTCGGGGCGCGTGCGCTCCACGAGCGGCAGCACCTCGAGCCCGGACCCGGCCTCGCCGACCACCTCCAGCCCCTCCTCGGGCGTGAGCAGGAGGCACAGCGCAGAGCGCATGAGCGCGTGGTCGTCGCAGACCACGACGCGCAACGGCGCGGCGCTACCGACCGAGCCCGGCACGCCGCCGCTCCTCCGGAACCGCGGCCGGAACGGAACGGCGGCGGCGGCGCAGCGCCTCGGCCGCACGCACGCGCAACAGCGCGAGCGAGCCCCGACGCCGCACCTCCACCGCACCTTCCCGCCATCCCGCCATCCCGCCGGAGCATCGCTTCCGGACGGGCTGCCGGCGTCGGTCGGACGGGTGGGGATGGCCCACCCGGACGGCTCGTCGCGTCCCCGCCTACGCGGGCGAGGGACGCCAGCGGGGGATCGTCGCCTCGACGCGCGTCCCCTTGCCGGGACGGCTGTCGACGGCGAGGGTCCCGCCGAGCAGGCGGACGCGCTCCTCCATCCCGGCGAGCCCGAGGCGGCCGCGCGCGGCGGCGCGCGCGACGTCGAAGCCACGCCCGTCGTCGACGACGGCAAGCGACACGCCCTGCGCCGTCACGCGAGCGACGACGTCGACGGCGGTCGCCCCCGCGTGGTCGCGGACGTTGGTGAGCGCCTCCTGGGTGACGCGGACGAGCGCGATCTGCTGCGACGCCGTCATCACGCCGAGGTCCTCGTCGATCTCGACGGACGGCACGATCCCGGTGCGGCGCGCGAACACGTCGGCCTCGCGCACGAGCACGTCGCGGAGGGACTCGCGGAGGATGGCGCGCGGCTCGAGCACCTCGGCCAGGTCGCGGATGTCGCGACCGAGCGCACCGAGCCGGTCGCGGATCTCGGCCGCGAGCTCGCGGGCCGTGTCGACGCGCTCCGGGGTGAGCTCCCCGCCGAGCTCCGCCTGGAGCAGCGCGGCGTCCACGGCGAGAGCCGCGACGTCCTGCGCGGGCCCGTCGTGGAGGTCGAGCGCGAGCCGCCGCAGGCGCCGCTGCGCCGCCTCGAGCTTCGTCGTGTACGCGGAGCTCCGGCGGCTGCGCGCGCGCAGGGCCGCGCCGAGCAGGCGCGCGGTCTCCTCCGCGAAAGCGCGGCAGCAGGCCGCCGCGCCCTCGGCCGGCTCCACGAGCAGGACGGCGCCCGAGCCGGCGACCGGGAGCGCCAGCGCGTCCGGGCCGACTTCTCCGCCTGCGGGTCGGCAGAG
>DATHTC010000093.1:0-11732 GCA_035463735.1 Gaiellaceae bacterium
CTGTCGGAGACGGATCTCCTCGTCGCGCTCGACAACGTGTGCGCGCTCACGCCGGCGAAGCTGCAGGCGTTCCACGAGACCGGCGAGCTCGACCTCGCCTACACCGGCCCGGACCTGCCGCGCTTCCGCGTCAACGCGTTCCGGCAGCGCGGCGCGATTTCGTTCGCCTTCCGCGTGATCCCGCGCACGGTGCCGACGTTCGAGCAGCTCAACCTCCCCTCGGGCGTCCGCAAGCTCGCCGAAGAGCACCGCGGACTGGTGCTCGTCACCGGCGCCACCGGCTCGGGGAAGACGACCACCCTCGCCGCGATGATCGACCACATCAACCGGTCGCGGCGGCAGCACATCGTCACGATCGAGGACCCGATCGAGATCCTCCACGGCGACCAGGGCTGCATCGTCAGCCAGCGCGAGGTCGGCCTCGACACCGAGTCGTTCGGGCAGGCGCTCCGGCGGGCCCTCCGCCAGGACCCCGACGTGATCCTGATCGGCGAGCTGCGCGACGCCGAGACCGCCCAGACGGCGCTGCAGGCTGCGGAGTCCGGCCACCTCGTGCTCTCGACCATGCACACGCTGGACGCGGCCGAGACGCTCGGGCGGATGATCGAGTTCTTCCCGGGCGTCAAGCAGCCGCAGATCCGCTCGATCATGGCCGGCGTCCTGCGCGGCGTGATCTCGCAGCGGCTGCTGCCGCGCCTCGACGGCGGCCGCGTCGCCGCGGTCGAGGTGATGATCGCGAACGCGCGCATCGCCGACCTCGTACGCGAGAACCGCACCGACGAGATCACGGACGCGATCGCCGAGGGCGAGTTCTTCGAGATGCAGACGTTCACGCAGGCGTTGATCGCGCACGTCCTCGACGGCCGCGTCGACCGCGAGACGGCCGCCAACGCCGCCGGCAACCGGCACGACTTCCTCGTCGCGCTCGACAAGGTGCTGAAGCAGCGCGCCTTCGCCGAGGCACGCGCGGAGCGCGCGGCCGAGGCCGAGGCGCCCCCGACGCCGCTCGCCCCCACCGCGCCGGCGGCCGTGCCGGATCCGGCGCCCGCCGCGGCGGAGCCGGAGCCGTTCCCGGCGCTCCGCCTCGCTGGACCCGCGGAGCAATGAGGAGGCTCGCCGCCGGCGCCCTCGCCGCGGCGGTCCTGGCGGGCCTGACCGGCGCCGTCACCGCAGCGGAGCCGGCGGGCGCGACCGGAGGGCTCGCCGTCCCCCTTCTCGTCCCGAGCGCCGAGACGCCGAACGTGCAGGGCTCCCTCCGCCTCCCGCCCGGCTGGACGGAGCGTGCATTCCTGACCCGTGCGCTCGACGAGATTCTGCTGCGGCAGCTGTGGCGGAACGCCGGCGCCGCCTACGGCGTCCCCTGGAGCGTGCTCGCGGCGATCAACCAGATCGAGTCGAACTTCGGCCGCAACATGGGCCCGAGCTCCGCCGGCGCCGTCGGCTGGATGCAGTTCATGCCCGAGACCTGGCTGCGGTGGGGGATGGACGCGAGCGGCGACGGCGTCGCCGACCCGTGGGATCCCGAGGACGCCGTCTACGCGGCCGCCCGCTACCTCGCCGCCGCGGGCGCGCACGAGGACCTCCGCCGCGCCGTCTTCGCGTACAACCACGCCGACTGGTACGTGGCCGACGTGCTCGAGCTCGCGGCGCGGTTCGGGCAGGGCGGGGAGGAGGTCGTCGTGGCCGTCGACCGCGCGGCCGTCGACGTCGAGGCCGCCCGCCGCCGGCTCGCGCAGGTCGGCGAGCGGCTGAACGCAGCCGTCGCCGCCGAGCGCCGGCTCGCTCGCGAGGAGGAGCGGCGGCTCGGCCGCGCCGACCGCGCGGCGCTGCTGTCGGAGCGGCTCGAGCGCGAGCGAGAGGCAGTCCTCGCCGGCGTCGACCGCGAGCGGGCGAAACGGCTCGTGGAGGCGCTGCGGCGCGAGCTCGCCGCGGCCGAGCTGGCACTGGGGGAGGCGGAGGACGCGTCGCGCGGCGCCGCCTTCGCGGTCGCCGGCACTGCGCTGCTGGCGGGCCCGGCGTACGACGGCGACTACGTGTTCCCCGTCGGCGGCGGCCCAGCCGCCGTGTCCGTCCCGCCCGACCACCACGACTACCCCGCCGCGGACATCGCCGCGCCCGAGGGCGCGCCCGTCTACGCATTCGCAGACGTGCTCGTGCTGCGCGCCTGGCGCGAGGAGGACGCGCGCTGCGGCATCGGCGCCACGTTCCGCACCGGCGACGGCCTCACCTGGACGTACTGCCATCTCTCGTACCTCGACCCGAGCGTCGAGCCGGGCGCGGTGCTCGATGCCGGGGCGCCCGTCGGCCTCGTCGGCTCGACGGGCCACTCCACGGGGCCGCACCTCCACCTCCAGCTCCAGCCGGCGACGGAGCTTCCGCAGGCGATGGACTGGTTCCGCCGCTTCGCCGGTGCCGCGTTCCGCTGGCAGGGCGAGGAGCCGCCGGGACCCGAGCCCACCTCCGCGTCGGTGCGGTTCGTCTCAGGCGCCTCGCCGGGCCGTGCCGTCTTCGCCGTCGTCGACGAGCAGGTGCAGGAGGCGCCGCCGGAGGTCGTGCTCTTCTCCCGCGCCACCAACCCCTCGCCCGGGGGGTGACCCCGGCCCCGGCTGCGGCCGAAGGTTGGACGAACCTGCCAGCCGAGGAGCGGCGCATGCCGCGGGAGGAGACCAGGCCATGCGAAAGACCCTGAGCGTCGCCGCCGGAGCGCTCGCGCTCGCGGCGCCCGCGCACGCCGCGCCGGGTGCGCTGGAGGCGCTCGACGCGCGCGACGCGTCGGCGCCCGGCGCGGCGGTCCAGGACGTCGCGTTCGCTCCGGGCACCCGAGCCCTCGCGTCCGTCGCACGCGCGACGTGGGGCGGCACCTACACGACGTCGGCCGGCGAGACCGTGCGCGTCTCCGTGTCCGACACGTATCCGGTGGACGAGACGGCGGCGCAGAGTTGGGCGGAGTTCGTCGGCGGGCTCGCGCACGGCCCCGAGCTGGGCGACCTCTCGGTGGTGGTCGCGCCGCTCGAGGAGGTCCGCGTCCTCTGCGGGAGCTCGATGGCGCTCGGCTGCTACGACCCGAACGTCGAGACGTTCTACGCGATGGGGAGCGACGACCCGGTGACCGGCGTCTCGGCGGAGTCCGTCGCGCGGCACGAGTACGGGCACCACCTCGCGTTCAACCGGGACAACGCGCCCTTCAGCGCTTACCTGTACGGGCCGAAGTTCTGGGCCTCGAGCGAGCGCATCTGCTACCGCACGCACGTCGAGAAGGCGATCCATCCCGGCGACGAGGGCGAGTTCTACGACCTCAACCCGGCCGAGGGCTTCGCCGAGGCGTACCGCGTCTTCACCGAACGCGCGGCCGCGACCCCCGAGACCGCCTGGGCCGCCGTCGACCAGAGCTTCTACCCCGACGACGGCGCCCTCGAGGCGATCCGGCGCGACGTGTTCACGCCGTGGACGAAGGCGACCGGCTCGCGGCAGCTGCGCGGGACGTTCGTCAAGCGCGGCCGGCGGCTGTTCGGGTACCGGGTGACGACGCCGCTCGACGGGACGCTCGTCGTCCGCGCCTCGTCGCCGAAGGTGAAGCTCCAGCTCGGCCTGTTCGAGCGCGGCAAGGCGCGTCCGTTCGCCGTCTCGCGCGTCGGCCGGGCGGTGGCGATCCCGAGCACGGTCGTGTGCGGGGACGGCGGCTTCGACGTCGGCGTCCTCCGCGTGTCGGGCTTCGGGCGCTTCACGGTTCGCGTCACCTTCCCGTAGCGGCGACGTGCCCCCTTTCGGGGGTGGGCGCGCGCAGTGCCGCTGCCGATGCGGAGACCATGCTCCCGCGGCTGGTAGCGGCCCTGCCACGCCTGCTGGCGATTCTCGCCGCCGGGCTGCTCGCGGGCGCCGCGGTCTCGTTCGCGGCCGACGGCGGCCCCACGCCGACGTCGCCGCCGGCGACGACCGCGCCGGCCGAGCTGCAGGACCTCGTCGTACCGGACGTCCGGCGGCAGGCGTACGTGTTCGCAAAGGGCACGCTCGAGGACGCCGGCTTCGCGTGGGAGCTCGCCGGCGGCGCCGCCGGCTACGCCGCGAACGTCGTCGTCGAGCAGTGGCCGAGCGCGGGCACGCGCGTCGTCGACACCGGCGCCCCGCTCGTCACGCTCCGGCTCCAGGCCAACCCGCAGTACCCCGCCGAGGGAGAGCCCGAGGACGCATCGCCCTATCCCGGGACCCCGCTCGAGCTCGCAGCCGCGCCGGCCGCGCCGAAGCCCGTCGCGAAGCCGACGCCGGCTGCGAAACCGAAGCCGGCTGCGAAGCCGACGCCGGCCGCGAAGCCGAAGCCGGCCGCGAAGCCGAAGCCCGCGGCGAAGCCCAAGCCCGCCGCGGCGAAGCCTGCACGGCCGCCCGCCTTCCTCGTCGGTGGCGCGCCGCCCGAGCCGCGCGACGAGATCTCGCTGCCGGAGCGGGCGCGGCGGCTGGCCGCGTACGTCGCCGCGCATCCGAAGCCGACGAACGCCGCCGTTCGCCATTGGCTCTACCAGCACAACTGGATCGTCGCCGGCGCGCGCTTCGGCTGGTGGCGCGGCGCAGCCGCCCTCGAGACGCTCGTGGACGTCGACCGGCGCGTGGAGCGGCAGTGGGGGATCGGCGCGAAGAGCCGGCGCGTCGCCGAGCGCTCCCTCGCGGAGGTGCGGGCGCGATCGTGAGGCTCCTGCGCCGGATCCGCGGCGAGGGGGGATACAGCCTGATCGAGACGCTCGTCACGATGGCGATCCTCGGCACCGTGATGGCGTCCGTGACCGGCCTGTTCGTGGCCGGCACGCGTGCCGAGGTCGACATGAACGAGCGCTACGAGGCGCAGCAGAACGCGCGCATCGCGCTGACGAAGATGCGCCGCGAGGTGCACTGCGCGAGCACGGCGCTCGGCCAGGACACGCCCGACGGGAACGGCTACCACTCGCACGTCCTGCTCACGCTCGCGAGCTACTGCCGCACCGGCAGCGGGCAGATCAGCTGGTGCGCGCTTCCCGTCGCCGGCGCCCAGCTGCGCTACGCGCTCTACCGGCAGGTCGGCGCCACCTGCACCACGGCCGGCGTGCGCTGGTCGGACTACCTGACCACGCCGCGCCTGTTCAAGCCCGAGAACGGCGTCTCGGGCCAGCTGGCGAAGCTCCGCCTCACGTTCCCCATCGACCTGCGGCCCGACGACGCGCAGCGGGCGTACCGACTGACCGATGCCGTCGTCCTGCGGAACAGCACGAGGAGCCCCTGATGACGACCCTGCTCCACCGCCTGCGGGACGAGCGCGGCCTCGCGCTCGTGCTCGCGCTCGGCACGATGACCGCGCTCGCGCTCACGGCGACCACCGTCCTCTACTTCTCCAGCGCCAACAGCCGGAGCTCGGAGCACGACAAGCGCGGCCAGCTCGCGCTCGCGCTCGCGGAGGCCGGGCTCAACAACGCCATGGCCGTGCTCAACCTGCCGACGAACAACGCGCTGAAGCAGGAGACGCTGCCGCGCTGCACCGTGGCCGGCACGAACCCGGCACAGGAGACGGCGCTGGCGGCCCGGAACGCGAACGCCTACGAGGGCGGCACCGCGTACTGGTGCGGCGACCTCGACTTCGCCACCTCCGGCTGGAACGTGACGGCCGTCGGCGTCGTCCGCAATGCGGGCGGCACGCTCGACGTCCAGCGGCGGATCTCCGCCTACGTGCCGGTCACGCCCGTGGTGAACCAGGCCAACAACAACCCGGCGTGGAACTACGTGATGTCGACGGCGACGGGCGCCGAGTGCGACATGCTCGTGAACGAGAACATCACCTTCGAGTCGGCGCTGTTCGTGCACGGCTCGTTCTGCCTGAACAACAACGCCAACGTCCGCGTCGGCCCGCTGATCGTCAAGGGCACGATCAGGCTCGACCAGAACGGCACCATCGGGCAGTCGTCGAACCGGATCCAGGTCTCCGCGGGCGGCTTCAACCGCGACGCGGACGAGACCCTCGAGTACTGCAAGGAAGGCAGCACGACCTGGAGCGCCGCGAGCGCCGAGGCGTGCGACGACGCCGACCGGATCTACAGCAAGCTCGCCGACGGCACCCCGGGCGTGAACACGACCCCGCCGACGATCGCGAAGCCCGCGGCGGACTGGGACGACTGGTACGAGGATGCGATGCCGGGGCCGGTGACGCCGTGCAACGGCTCGACGGGCGCCCAGAGCGGGCCCTCGCCGACGTTCGACAACGACACGGTCCGGAACGCGAGCGTCGCCACGGCGTTCAACCTCACGCCGACGACGAGCTACACCTGCCGCGTGGGCCCGGCCACGAACCCGATCGGCGAGCTGTCGTGGAACGCGAGCACGCGCGTCCTGACCGTGCGCGGCGTGGTGTTCGTCGACGGGAGCGCGTACGCGAGCAACGGCCAGCTGAACACGTACCAGGGCCAGGGCACGATCTACCTCTCCGGGACGTTCCTGCTCGACAACAACACGAAGCTCTGCGCAGGGACCCAGGGCTCGAGCTGCTCGTTCGGAGCGTGGGACCCGAACCAGGAGCTGCTCTCCATCATCGCCGACGGCAACGGCGGGCAGGTGCCGACTGGCTACAGCACGCACATCGACAACGGCGCCCAGATCCAGGCGGCGCTCTACGCGACGAACGGCGTGATGCTGTCGAACAACGCGTCGACCGACGGCCCGATCCTCGGCTCCACGGTGACGGTGGACCAGAACTACACGGGCGACGACTTCGGCCTGATCATCACCGTGCCGCCGGGGATGCCGGGGAACCCCGAGGTCTACGCGCAGCCCAACCCGCCCCGCTTCTTCTCGGGCTGAGCTCGCGCCTCGAGCGGCCGACGGCTGCCGCCGGGCAGAGCCCGGCTCCGCCGTCCGCCGAGCGACACGTCGAGACGTGAGCTCCACGGCCGCTCAACCGGGACCGCCCCGATGCCGATAGCCACTCCGTGAACGCCGCGCTCGCCGCCGCCGGGCTCGCGCCCGGGCTCGTCCTGGGCTCGTTCCTGAACGTCGTCGCCGCCCGAGTGCCCCTGCGGCGCTCGGTCGTGCGGCCCGGCTCGGCGTGCATGAGCTGCGGGACGGAGCTCGCGTGGCGTGACAACGTGCCGCTCCTCTCGTGGCTCGCGCTGCGGGGCCGCTGCCGCCACTGCGACGCGCGGATTCCGCTCCGCTACCCGGCCGTCGAGCTCGCGACCGCGTTGCTCGTCGGCGCCTGCCTGCTCGTCTACGGGCTCACCGCGTACGCCGTCCTCGCCGCCGGCTTCTGCGCCGTGCTGGTCGCGATCTCGGCGATCGACCTCGAGCACCGCATCGTCCCGAACCGGATCGTCGTCCCGGCGACGGTCGCCGTCCTCGCCGCGCACACGCTCGTCGACCCGAGCCCCGAGTGGATGCTCGGCGCGCTCGGCGCCTTCTCGTTCCTCCTCGCCGCCGCGCTCGTCCACCCCGCCGGGATGGGGATGGGCGACGTGAAGCTCGCCGCGCTCCTCGGCGCCATGCTCGGCCGCAACGTGGCCGTCGCGCTGATGGCCGGCATGGTCGCCGCACTGCTCCCCAGCGTCGTGCTGTTCGCACGGCACGGCGCCGGCGCCCGGAAGATGGGCTTTCCGTTCGCGCCGTTCCTGGCCCTCGGCGCGGTGGTGGCGCTGTTCCTCGGCGACCTCGTCCTCGACGCGTACCTGAACCGGCTCTCGTAGGGGCGTCTCCGCGGCTCAAGCCGCGGCTCCCGGATGCCGATGCCTCGTTCGAGGGATAACCGCGTGGACCCACAGCCCCCCACCCTCCGTCTCGTCGACCTCGGCGGCGGTGCCCCCGCGGGAAGCGCGGCCGCGCCGGCGCACGCGGCGCCCGCGAGCGGGACGGAGCCCGTGCTCGAGGTGCTCGCCGCGACCGGGCTCATGAGCGCAGACCGGCTCGTCGCCGTGCGCGCGCGGGCGGCGCAGGCCGGGTCCGTGGCGCGCGCCCTCGCCGCCGAGGGGCTCGCCTCGCCCGACGCGCTCGCGCGCATCCTCGCTGCGAAGCACGGGCTGGAAGCGGTCGAGCTCGCGGCCAGCGGCGTCGACCACGAGGCCGCGAAGGAGATCCAGCTGCACGTCCTGGAGCGGATCGTCGCGATTCCGTACGCGCTCGAGGACGGCGCGCTGCGCGTCGCCGTCGCCGACCCCTCCAACATCCAGCAGCTCGACGAGCTGCGTCTCGCCACACGTCACGCGGTCGAGCTCCGGGTCGCGCCGCGCGAGGACATCCTCGCGGAGCTGAAGCGGCTGGCGCGTGCGTCCGGCGCCACGGCGGCGCGGCTCGCCGCCGAGGAGGAGCTGGTCGCCGAGGCCGAGGAGGAGGAGGCCGACGACCTCGAGGTCGACGACGGGATCTCGGACGCGCCGCTCGTCAGGCTCGTGAACTCGGTGATCTTCCAGGCCGCCGAGGACGGGGCGTCGGACATCCACTTCGAGCCGCAGGAGGACGCGCTCGCGGTGCGGTTCCGCATCGACGGCGTCCTCCAGGAGGTGCAGCGCATCCCGAAGCGGATGGCGCCGGGCGTGACGACCCGGCTGAAGGTGCTCGCCAAGCTCGACATCGCCGAGCGCCGCAAGCCGCAGGACGGGCGGATGTCGCTCAACGCCGCCGCGGCGGGACGGCTGCTCGACGTGCGCGTCGCGACGCTGCCGACCGTCGAGGGCGAGAAGGTCGTGATGCGCCTGCTCGACAAGTCGAAGGAGCCGCCGACGCTCGACGAGCTCGGCTTCGCCCCGGCGATGCGCGACCAGCTGCTGCGGCTCGTGTCGCGGCCGACGGGCGCGCTGCTCGTCACCGGGCCCACGGGATCGGGCAAGTCGACCACGCTCTTCGCCTGCCTCAACCAGGTCAACCGTCCGGAGATCAACATCATCACCGTCGAGGACCCGGTCGAGTACCGGCTCGCGGGCGTGAACCAGGTGCAGATCAACCAGCGCGCAGGGCTCACGTTCGCCTCCGCGCTCCGCTCGATCCTGCGCTCCGACCCGGACGTGGTGATGGTGGGCGAGGTCCGCGACGGCGAGACGGCGAAGATGGCGATCGAGGCCGCGCTGACCGGGCACTTCGTGCTCTCGACGCTGCACACGAACGACGCGCCGAGCGCGATCACGCGCCTCCAGGAGATGGGCGTGGAGCCGTTCCTGACCGGCGCGGCCGTCACCGGCGTCCTGGCGCAGCGGCTCGCGCGCCGGCTGTGCACGAACTGCGCCGAGATGTACCGGCCGTCCGCGGACGAGCTCGCGAAGGCTCGCATCTCCCCGGAGGTCGCCGCGTCGTCGGAGGGGATGATCTTCTACCGCAGGCGCGGCTGCGCGCGGTGCGGCCAGACGGGCTACCGTGGCCGGATCGGCGTCTACCAGCTGCTCGTGATGAGCGAGCGCCTGCAGACGCTTGCGGCGACGAAGGCGACGCGCGAGGAGCTCGAGCGCGCCGCGCTCGAGGAGGGCATGCGCTCGCTGTGGGACGACGGGCTCGCGAAGGTCGCGGCCGGGCTCACCTCGGTCGAGGAGCTGGCGCGCGTGACCGTGTGACCGGCGCCGTTTGGCGCTAGGAGAGGTCGCAGCCGAGGTACATGAGCGCGTCTGCGACCTCGGAGACGAACGCCGCCGCCTGGCGCGCGTCGGCGAAGGCAAAGGGACCGGGGCGCACGGCGGGCGCGCCGCCGGCGGGGTACACCTCCGCCTCGACGACGCAGCCGTCGCCGTGGTCGACGGCCCGGAGGACGGCGACCGGGCGCCCGTCGCGGCTGGCCTGGCGCATGAGAAGCTCGCGCGGCGCCGGCATCATCCGGTCGCAACCTTTGCGTTCTCGGCCGCCTGCGCGATCGTGTCGCGGTCTGCGTAGCCGTCGAGCTGGAGATAGACCTCGGCGGGCCGGCGGTAGACGAGCGTGGCCGGCGGCTCGACGACGCCGAGCGTGCGGGCGATCGCGCGTCCGAGCGCGGGGCGGAGCACGTCGATCTCGACGTAGGGGACGCGTGCCGCCGCCGCGGCCGCCCTCGCCTCGGCGAGCGTGACGCCGTCGATCTCGGCGCCCCTCGCGGTGAGGGCGACGACCGCGGCGGGCGAGCGCCGGAGCGCGTCCATGATCGCCGTCGGCACGCCGTTCGCGGCCACGAGCGGCATCGCCTTCGGCTTGGGTCTCGGCGCTGCCTTCGGCTTCGCCGCGGTCGCGGGCGTCGCGGGCTGTGGAGCCGCCGCCGCGCGCTTCGGCGTCAGCGCGCGACTCAGCTCCGCCTGGGAGAGGTCGTCGGCGCCGGCGCTCGCCTGGGAGCGGGTGAGCAGCAGCATCCCGCCCGCGAGCGCGAGCGCGGCGAGCAGCCCCACGAGGGCAAGCAGGCGCACCTGCGGGCTCACGCTCAGCTCCACGCTCTCCCTATCGGCACCCCGCCGCGACCGCTTGAACCGGGCGCACGCGTCCCTCGCGCCGGGGATTGACAAGCTCCCGGATGCGCTTAAAGGAAGGTCGGGAGCCTGCCGATACCCGCGGCAGACGCATGCGCGCCCCTCACTCCATCGACGAGCTCCTCGAGCTCATGGTCGGCCTCGGCGCGTCCGACCTCCACGTGACCGCCGGCACGCCGCCGGCGATCCGCGTGCGCGGGCGGGTATCCCGGCTCGAGGAGTTCGCGCCGCTCGACCCCGACGCGACGCGGCAGCTGCTCTACCAGATCCTCAACACCGAGCAGCAGAAGCGGTTCGAGGTCAACCGGCAGCTCGATTTCTCGCACACCGTCCCCGGCGCCCGCTTCCGCGTGAACGTCTACATGCAGCGGAAGTCCGTCGGCGCCGCGTTCCGGCTCATCCCGGAGACGATCAAGACGCTCGAGGAGCTCGGGCTCCCGTCCTCGCTCGCGGGGCTGGCGCAGAAGCCGCGCGGCCTCGTGCTCGTCACCGGCCCCACCGGCTCGGGCAAGTCGACGACGCTCGCGGCGATGATCGACGAGGTCAACCGCACGCGGCACGAGCACATCCTCACGATCGAGGACCCGATCGAGTTCGTGCACTGGCACAAGGGCTGCATCGTCAACCAGCGCGAGATCGGCGTCGACGCGGTCAGCTTCGCCGAGGCGCTCCGCGGCGCGCTGCGCCAGGACCCGGACGTGATCCTCGTCGGCGAGATGCGCGACCTCGAGACGATCGCGATCGCGCTCACGGCGGCGGAGACCGGCCACCTCGTGCTCGGCACGCTGCACACGCAGAGCGCCGCGAGCACGATCGACCGGATCATCGACGTCTTCCCGGCCGAGCAGCAGGAGCAGGTTCGCATCCAGATCGCGGGGTCGCTCCAGGGCGTGATCACGCAGGCGCTGCTCCCGACCTCCGACGGCGCGGGCCGGATCGCCGCGCTCGAGGTGCTGCTCCCGGACGACGCGGTCCGGAACCTCGTCCGGCAGGGGAAGGTCGAGCAGATCTACTCGGTGATGCAGACGAACACGACGCGCGGGATGCAGACGATGGAGCAGGCGCTCGCCGATCTCGTGTCGCGCCGCGTCGTCACCTACGAGACCGCGCTCGGCGCGACGAGCCGGCCCGACCAGCTCCGCGGGCTGCTGGAGCGCGCGGGCTTCGCCGTCCCGGCGCCGCCGCCGGAGCCGGTCGCCGCGCTCGCGCCCGACGGCGCGCTCGGCGGCGGCCTGCGGCTCGCGGGGGGCTAGCGGATGCTGCGGCGGAAGCGAGACGCGGAGCGCATGCAGGAGACGCCCGAGGCGCAGCGGCAGGAGG
>DATHTC010000094.1:0-6315 GCA_035463735.1 Gaiellaceae bacterium
CGGGTAGCCGCGGTAGCGCAGGATCCCGGCGTCGCCGTCGATGTACGTGATCGCGCTGCGGGTCGACGCGGTGTTGAGGAACGCCGGGTCGTAGCTGAGCAGCCCGAAGTCCTCCTCGTCGACCTTGATCTGACGCAGCGCCGTGGCGCGGATCGCGCCCTCCTCGATCGGCACCTCGTACGAGCGGCCGGTGCGGTTGTCGGTGATCGTGAGCGTGTCGGCCATGCCTCCTCCTCTCGGGTCCCGCGAGCGTGGCGCGCGCCGGCGCACCCGGCATCGGCGGCAACGCGGACGGCGCCTCCGCGAAAACCCGCGGCCGGGGCCGCCCTTGCGGCGGCCGACGCCCTGTCGTAGCGTCGGCGCGTCCGCACCGTCAAAGGAGCCGCATGAACCGGACGTCCCTCGTCGCCGTGGTCGGCCTCGTCGGCCTCCTCTCGATCGTCGTCGTCGCCGTTGCCGCGCCCAGCCCGGGCGCGCCCGCAGAGCTGAGCGCGAACCTCCCGGACCTCCGGACGGTGGTGCCGCGACACGTCCAGCTCGTCAACCAGCAGCAGCGGGACGTGCTGCGCTTCTCGAACGGGATCGCGAACACGGGCGGCGGCCCGTGGGCGCTGCGGCCGGAGCACACGCTCGGCGGCGCGCCGAAGACGACCGCGATCCAGGAGATCCGAAGCTCGGGCGCCCTCTACCGCTGCGGCACCGAGCCGAAGCAGGTGAAGGAGTGCTACACGGTCCTCGCCGAGCACCCCGCGACGACGTTCGAGTACCACCCGACCCACAACCACTGGCACACCGGGCAGGTCGCGCTGTTCGAGATCCGGACCGGCTCGCCGTCCGGCCCGCTCGCGGCGGGGCAGTCGTTCAAGACCGGCTTCTGCCTGATCGACCTCGTTCGGCTCGACGGCAACGCGCCGAGCTCCGAGAAGGTCTTCTGGGACTGCGAGACCTCGTTCCAGGGCATCTCGGCCGGCTGGATCGACCAGTACCACCAGTCGACCGACGGCCAGCAGCTCGACCTCACCGACGTCGAGGACCGCGACGACCTCTACCTCGTCAGCACCTCGAATCCCGACGGCGTCTTCCTCGAGCAGCGGTCGGACAACAACACGGCGTGGCAGCGGTTCGCCCTCACCGGCAAGGGCACCGGCAACCGGAAGCTGACGCTCCTCGAGCACTCGCCGTGCGAGAGCCCGGCGCTCTGCGGCGAGTTCACCGCCAACCGCGGCTGAGCGCCCGTTTTTTCGACACGGGGGCCAAACGGGGGCCGGACGATCGGCCCCCGCTCCCTGTTGTGCGGAGGACGGATCGCCCGGTAGGTTCCCACCGGAGGTCCGCGCTCCGAGGCGTCACCGCCTTTGGACACGGTGTCGGAGGAACGGAGGCCAGATGAGCGTCGCGGTGCAGAGCTACAAGAACTTCGTCGCCGGCGAGTGGGTCGACGCCGTCGAGGGCGAGACGATGGAGGTCGTGAACCCGTCCACCGGCGAGGTGATCGCGGAGGTGCCGAAGGGCTCCGCCGCGGACGTCGAGCGGGCCGTCGACGCGGCGCGGAAGGCCTGGGAGAGCTGGCGCGAGAAGACGCCGAAGGACCGCTCCGAGCTGCTGCTGAAGCTCGCCGACGTGATCGACGACAACGCCGAGGAGCTCGCGCAGCTCGAGTCGACGAACGTCGGCAAGCCGATGGCGATCGCGCGCGACGAGATGCCGTTCTCCGCCGACAACCTCCGCTTCTTCGCCGGTGCGGCCCGCACCCTTGAGGGGAAGGCGGCGGCGGAGTACGTCGAGGGCTACACGTCGCTCGTCCGCCGCGAGCCGCTCGGGATCGTCGCCGGGATCACGCCCTGGAACTACCCGCTGATGATGGTCGTCTGGAAGCTGGGGCCTGCGCTCGCCGCCGGCAACGTCCAGATCCTGAAGCCGGCCGAGCAGACGCCGCTGACCACGCTGCGCTTCGTCGAGCTCGCGCAGGAGGTGCTGCCGCCGGGGGTCGTCCAGGTGATCACGGGCGACGGCGTCCCCGTCGGCTCCGGCCTCGTCGACCATCACGACGTGGCGCTCGTCTCGCTCACGGGCGACGTCGAGACGGGAAAGACGATCGCGGCGAACGCGGCGAAGACGCTGAAGCGCGTGCACCTGGAGCTGGGCGGCAAGGCGCCGATGGTCGTGCTCGACGACGCCGATCCGGCCGCGGTCGCCGAGGCCGTCAAGATCGGCGGCTACTGGAACTCGGGCCAGGACTGCACCGCCTCCTCGCGCATCCTCGTCAGCGAGCGCATCTATGACGACGTGCTCGCGCAGACGAAGGACGTGATCGAGGCGATGAAGGTCGCGGACCCGGCTGACGGCGAGGACGTCGACATGGGGCCGGTGATCTCGGAGGAGCAGCGCGAGCGCGTGCTCGGCTTCCTCGAGCGCCTCGACGCGCGCGCGACCGTCGTCACGGGCGGCGCGGCCATCGGTGACCGGGGGTTCTTCGTGAAGCCGACGATCGTGGCGGACGTCGCCCAGGACGACGAGATCGTCCAGCGCGAGGTGTTCGGCCCGGTCGTGACGATGCAGCGCTTCGGGAGCGACGACGAGGCGATCGCGATGGCGAACGGCGTCCGCTACGGGCTCGCCGCGTCGGTGTTCAGCCAGGACGTCGGGCGCGCGCTCGCCGCGGCGCGGAAGCTGGACTTCGGCACCGTCTGGGTGAACGAGCACCTGTTCCCGCTCGCCTCCGAGATGCCGCACGGCGGCTTCAAGCAGTCGGGCTACGGGAAGGACATGTCCCTGTACTCGATGGAGGAGTACACGCGGATCAAGCACGTGGCGGTCAAGCTGGCGTAGATGGCGACCACTGCGGTCGAGGGCCCGTCGTTGGCGGGGGCGAGCGCTCCCGCCGACGTGCGGCTGGAGAACGTGACCAAGCGGTTCGGCGACGACGTGCTCGCCGTCGACGACCTCACGCTCGACGTCGAGCGCGGGACGTTCTTCGCGCTGCTCGGGCCGTCGGGCTGCGGCAAGACGACGACGCTGCGGATGATCGGCGGCTTCGAGGAGCCGACGGCCGGCCGGATCCTCCTCGGCGACGCCGACGTGACCGCGCTGCCCCCGTACAAGCGCGACGTCAACACGGTGTTCCAGAGCTACGCGCTGTTCCCGCACCTGTCGATCGGCGAGAACGTCGCCTTCGGCCTTCGGCGCCGCCGCATCCGCGGCCCCCAGCTCCACGGACGCGTCGGCGAGATCCTGAAGCTCGTCGCGCTCGAGGGCTACGAGAAGCGGAAGCCGCGGCAGCTCTCCGGCGGCCAGCAGCAGCGGGTCGCGCTCGCCCGCGCGCTCGTGAACTCCCCGCAGGTGCTGCTCCTCGACGAGCCGCTCGGCGCGCTCGACCTCAAGCTCCGCAAGCAGATGCAGCTCGAGCTCAAGCGGATCCAGCACGACATGGGGATCACGTTCGTCCACGTCACCCACGACCAGGAGGAGGCGATGACGATGGCGGACGCGATCGCGGTGATGAACCACGGCAAGATCGAGCAGCTGGGGACGCCGACGGAGCTCTACGAGCATCCGCGCACGGCCTTCGTCGCCGGGTTCCTCGGCGTCTCGAACCTCCTGCGCGGGCGCGTCGAGGGGCGCGGAGACGTCCGCCTCGAGGCCGGCGACACCGTCCGCGTCGCGCCGGAGCTCCTCGACGGCCGCGACGGCGCCGTCGCCGTCGGGATCCGGCCCGAGAAGATCCGAGTCGGCGCCGCCGCGGGCGAGGAGAACACCCTCGCCGGCACCGTGGCCGAGACGGCGTACGTCGGCGTGGCCACCCAACTGCTGGTCGACACCGCCGCCGGGCGCCTGATGGTGTACGCCCAGAACGACCGCCCCGGCTCCGAGCCGCCCCCCGTCGGGAGCCCGGCCACCCTGAGCTGGAGCCCCGACGCCACCTTCGTCGTCGACCCCCCGGAGGAGTGATCACCGCATGCCACGCCCGCTGACCCGCCGCGACCTGCTCGAACGCGCCGCGCTCGGCGGCGCCGCCCTCTCGATTCCCGGCTTCCTCGCCGCCTGTGGCGGCAGCGACGGGATCGAGGGCCAGGGCGGGACGACCGCCGCGGCGACCGTCGGCCCCGCCGACACGACGCTCGCCGACACGATCACGATCTCGAACTGGCCGCTCTACATCGACATCGACGAGGACACGAAGAAGCGGCCGACGCTCGACCAGTTCACCGCCGACACCGGCGTGAAGGTGAACTACATCGAGGACGTCAACGACAACGACGAGTGGTTCGGGAAGAACCGGGCCGCGCTCGCCCAGGGCAAGGCGATCGACCGCGACCTCACCGTCCTCACGGACTGGATGGCCGGGCGCATGATCCGCCTCGGTTACGTCCAGAAGCTGAACAAGGACGCGATCCCGAACATGTCGAACCTCGTCGACGCGCTCGCCTCGCCGACCTTCGACCCCGAGCGCGAGTACACGCTGCCGTGGCAGTCCGGGATGACGGGCATCGGCTTCGACCCGGAACGGGCCGGGGAGATCACCTCGGTGCGCCAGCTGCTCGAGGACCCGAAGCTCAAGGGCAAGGTCACGTTCCTCACGGAGATGCCGGACACGATGGGGATGATGCTCCAGCTCGATGGCGCCGACCCCACGAACGTCGACCGGGCCGCGTTCACGAAGTCGATCGAGCGGATGCAGGCGGCGGTCGACAGCGGCCAGATCCGCGGGTTCACCGGCAACGACTACTCGGGGATGCTCGCGAAGGGCGACATCTGGGCGTGCATGGCATGGTCGGGGGACATGGTGCAGCTCCGGCTCGACAACCCGAACCTCGAGTTCGTGATCCCGGACGAGGGCGGGATGCTGTGGACCGACAACATGCTGATCCCGACGGGCGGCGACGTCTTCACCGCCTCGACGTTCATGAACTACGTCTACGACCCGAAGGTCGCGGCGCAGATCGAGGCGTACGTGAACTTCATCTGCCCGGTCGACGGCGCGAAGGAGGAGGCGGCGAAGCTCGACCCGGAGCTGGCGGAGAACCAGCTGATCTTCCCGTCCGAGGAGACGCTCTCGAAGGTGAAGATCTTCGACGCGGAGGCCGCGGACGACCAGGAGCTGAAGCAGCAGTTCCAGGCCGTCGTCGGCGCGTAGCGTGCGCCGGGCGGAGCGCTAGGTGCAGGCGGTCGTCGTCAGGGAGCCCGGCGGCCCCGAGGCGCTCCGGCTCGACACCGTCGCCGATCCCGAGCCGAGGCCGGACGAGGTCGTCGTCGAGCTCCGCGCTGCGGCGCTGAACCGGCGCGACCTGCGTGTGCGCGACGGGAGCGCGGGCTTCGTCGGGCCGCTCGTGCCCGGTTCCGACGGGGCCGGCGTCGTCCGCGGCACGGGCGAGGAGGTGGTCGTCAACCCGTCGCTCCACTGGGGCGACGCCGAGGCCGCGCCGGGGCCGGCGTTCGAGATCCTCGGCGGTCCCAGTGACGGCACGTACGCGGAGCTCGTGAAGGTTCCGCGCGCGAACGTCTGCCCGAAACCGGCGCGCCTCTCGTGGCACGAGGCGGCGGCCCTCCCGCTGGCCGGCCTGACCGCCTACCGGGCGCTGTTCTCGCGCGGCCACCTGCGCGGCGGCGAGACCGTGCTCGTGCTCGGCGCGGGCAGCGGCGTCACGACCTTCGCGGTCCAGCTGGCGGTGCAGGAGGGCGCGCGCGTGCTCGTCACCTCCTCGTCGCGCGAGAAGCTCGAGCGCGCGGCGGCGCTCGGCGCCGCCGGAGGCGTCCTGTACACGGAGGACGGCTGGCCGGAGGCGGTGCGTGAGCTCGCGGGCGGCGAGGGCGTCGACCTCGTGCTCGACTCCGTCGGCTCCACGTGGGGAGAGTCGCTTCGCTGCCTCCGCCCCGGCGGCCGCCTCGTCGCGTTCGGTGCAACGGGCGGCAACGAGGCGTCGCTCGAACCGCGTGCGTACTACGGCGGGCAGTACTCGCTGCTCGGGACGACGATGGGGAGCCCGCGCGACTTCTCCGGGCTCCTGCGCGTCGTCAACGGCGGCTCGTGGACGCCCGTCGTCGACTCGGTGCGCCCGCTCGCCGAGGCGGCGGACGCGCACCGGCGGATGGAGGCGCGCGAGCAGTTCGGAAAGCTCGTCCTCGAAATGGGCTGAGGCTGTGGACCCGACGCACCCCGGCAGACCTTTCGCCGCCCGTCCGATGCCGTGTGGGTGGCCGCCGGAGGCCGGCTTTGCCGGCCGAGAGGCGCAGTGCCAGAACTCCCATGCCCGGCGAGGAAGGAGGGGGCCCGTGGGGGAACCATGGGTTCCCCCACGCTGATGGGTTGGGTGCATC
>DATHTC010000095.1:0-2995 GCA_035463735.1 Gaiellaceae bacterium
CCCGGGCCGCTGCGTGCGACGATCGGGCGACACGTCGCCTGCCGACACGCCCGGGAGCGGGCCGAGCGGGACCCGTCCGCGCGGGCGCAGACGGCCACGTCGCCGCGCCCCTCGCGCCTAGCTCTTGGCCTCGTGCCAGTCGTCGCCGACGCCGACGTCGACCGCGAGCGGCGGGTCGAGCGGGTAGGCGCCGCACATCTCCTCGCGCACGAGCTCCTTCACGCCGGAGACCTCCGGGTCGGGCACCTCGAGCAGCAGCTCGTCGTGCACCTGGAGCACGAGCCGGCCGCGGCGCCCCTCGTCGCGAAGGCGCCGGTGGATCGCCACCATCGCCACCTTGATCACGTCGGCCGCCGTTCCCTGCATCACGGAGTTGACGGCCAGCCGTTCCCCGAGCCCGCGCGTCTGCCGGTTCGACGCCCGGATCTCGGGCACGGGCCGCCGTCGCCCCAGCAGCGTCGTCACGTAGCCGTCGCGCTCGGCCTGCTCGATCGTCCGCGCGATGAAGTCCTGGACGTGCGGAAAGCGCGCGAGGTAGGCGTCGATGTACTCCTGGGCCTGCTCGCGCGGGATCTCGAGGTTCTCCGACAGCCCGAAGGCGGAGATGCCGTAGATGATCCCGAAGTTGACCATCTTGGCCACGTTCCGCTCGTCCTTCGTCAGCTCCGCGCGAGGCTTCCCGAGCACCTCGGCGGCCGTGGCCGCGTGGATGTCCTCGCCGCGCGCGAACGCCTCCCGCAGCTTCGGCTCGCCCGAGACGTGCGCGAGGATGCGCAGCTCGACCTGCGAGTAGTCCGCCGAGATCAGCCGGTGGCCCTGCTCGGCGACGAACGCTGACCGGATCTCGCGGCCGAGGTCGGTGCGGATCGGGATCGCCTGGAGGTTCGGGTTCGTAGTCGAGAGCCGACCGGTCGACGCCACCGTCTGGTTGAAGTGCGTGTGTAGCCGCCCGTCCAGGGGCGAGATCAACGAGGGCAGCGGGCCGAGGTACGTGTTGAGGAGCTTCGTCAGCTCGCGCCACTCCTCGATCACCGGGACGATCTCGTGGTCGCCGCGGATCGCCCGCAGCACCCGCGTGTCGGTCGAGTAGCCGGTCTTCCCCTTCCGGCCGGGCGTGAGCTCGAGCTTCTCGAACAGGATCCGCGCGAGCTGCTGCGTCGAACCGAGCATGAACTCCTCGCCGGCGAGCTCGTACGCCCGCGCCTCCAGCTCCTCGACCCGGTCGCGCAGCCGGGCGGTGATCTCGCCCATGCGGTACTCGTCGACCTTCACGCCGGCGTCCTCCATCGCCGCCAGCACCGCCGTCAGCGGCAGCTCGATGGAGCGGTACAGGTGCTCGCTGCCGCGCTCGACGAGCCGCTCGTTCAGGAGCGGGGCGAGCCGGCGCGCGCCCTCCGCGGCCCGGACGAGCGCCGTCGTGTCCTCGTCCGCCGCCGGCTCGGGCACGGGCTCGACGCCGTACTCCGCGACGAGGTCGTCGATCGCGTACTCGGGCCGCGCGGGCTCGATCAGGTACGCCGCGATCATCGTGTCGTCGACCGGCTCGAACGTGAGGCGCGGAAGCGACTTGAAGTCGTGCGCGACCACCTCGGCGTCGCGGAGCCGCGGGACGAGCGCCTCGTCCCACCGGCCGACGGTCACGCCCTCCTCCGTCGCCGCCGCGAAGCGCCCGTCGCGGATGGCGAGGCCGACGCGACCGCGCAGCTGGGGCAGCTCGCCCTCCTGCCACGGAACCGCGGTACCCACCGACTCGCGACGCGCCGCGGGCACCGCCGCCTCCAGCTCGTCGACGCGGTTGAGGAGGTTGCGGAACTCGAAGCGGCGAAACGTCTCGCGAAGCTGTCCGCGGTCGGGAGGAGCGAGCACGATCGCCGCCGGGTCGAAGTCGAGCTCGAGATCGCGCCGCATTGTCGCAAGCCGCTTCGACGCGAGCGCCTGCTCGGCGTGCTCGGCGATGCTCTTGCGCCGCGCCGGCGAGAGCTCCTCCGCGTGCTCGATCACCTCCTCGACCGAGCCGTACTGGGCGATCAGCTGACCGGCCGTCTTGTCGCCGATCCCGGGGATGCCCGGGATGTTGTCCGAGCTGTCGCCCTTGAGCCCGATGAAGTCCGGGATCTGGTCGGGCCGGATCCCGTAGCGCGCCTCCACGCGCTCCGGCGTGTAGACGTGCACGTCCGAGACCCCGCGCGGCGTCATCATCAGCGACACGAGCTCCGAGCAGAGCTGGAAGGCATCGCGGTCGGTGGAGACGACGCACGTCCGCACACCCGCCTCCTGCGCCCGCGTCGCGAGCGTGGCGATCACGTCGTCGGCCTCCCAGCCCTCGAACTCGAGGTTCCGGTAGCCGAACGCCTCCACGATCGGGCGGAAGAAGGGGAACTGCTCGCGCAGCAGGTCGGGCATCGGGCGCCGCTCGGACTTGTACGTCTCGAGCTGCTCGTGGCGGTGCACGGGCCGCGTGTCCCACGCCACCGCGACGCCCTTCGGCCGGTAGTCCGAGAGCAGCTTGAAGAGCATGTTCGTGAACCCGAGGAGCGCGTTCGTGGGGAAGCCCTCCGTGGTGGCGAGCTCCTCCGGGAGCGCGAAGAACGCGCGGTACGCGAGGTTGTTTCCGTCGACGAGGAAGAGGTCGGCCTCGCGGGCCGGGCCGTCGTCGAGCTGGAGCTCCGCGCCGGTGAGCGTCTTCGGCACGAGCCGAGTCTATGCGGCCGGTTTCCCGTGCCGACGGCGGTGGCGGCGACGGTAGGGTCCGGGTTCCGGTGGCCCTGGAGATCGTCCCGTTCGCGGACGAGCACGTGCCCGCAGCCGCGGCCCTGCTCGCCGACGCGCACGCGCGCCACCGCGCGGCGGAGCCCCTGCTCGCGGACGCCGCCGACATGGAGGCGCAGGTCGCGGAGGCCTGGCGTCGCGAGGGCGCGAGCGGGGCGTTCGCGTGGGTCGACGGCGAGCCCGCAGGCTTCCTCCTCGGCGCGGTCGCGACGAACGACACCCGCGG
>DATHTC010000096.1:0-10826 GCA_035463735.1 Gaiellaceae bacterium
CGTCGGCGGAGGCTGCCGCGACGCCCTTGCCGCGGCGGAGCAGGCTCCGGTCCGGGAGCCGGTACTCGCCGTGGACGGGCGGGCGCGCGTCGAACAGGCTCGGGTGCTCGTCGTGGTCGTGCGTCGCCTCGTCCTCGTCCTGCACCAGCAGCGGCGGCGGCGCGACGGCCGTGTGATCCGAGACGAGGTCGGGGAAGTCGTGCTCCGCGTCGACCGGGGGCGCGAGGTGCGCCGGCGGCGGGCCCGGCTGCGGGTCGTAGGCCGGGACGGGCCGGTCCGCGCGCCGGGCGCCGGTGCTCGCCCGGGTGTGCGCCTGCCGGAGCGCGTGCCCGGAGCGACGGAGGATCGCGCCGGCCGAGGCACCCGACAGCAACAGCAGCCCCGCGGCGAGCGCGGTCGCGCCGACGATCGCCGCTCCCGTGTCGCCCAGCAGCCACGCGGACGCCCGCTCGAGCGCGCCTCCGACCCCCCCGCCGTGCGCCTCGCCGAGCGTCAACAGCCCGCCGGCGACGGCGACGGCGAGCCCGGTCCGGAACGGGCGGACGTCGACGAGGCCGCTGCGTCCGACCATCAGGAGCCCGACGGCCGCGAGCGCGGGCGGCGCGACGTACGCTCCCCAGCCGATCGCGGCGAGGACGGCATCCGCGACCGCGCCTCCGACGACGCCGCCGTCCCAGCCGAGGTAGAGGACGCTGCCGAGGAAGACGCCGAGCGCCAGCAGGACGAGGCCCCAGAGCTCCGGGTGGTGGTGCGAGCGCGTGCCGGCGCGCTGGCGCTTCTTCTTGCGGATCCGCGCAGGGGTCTTCGGGCGCAGCTTCCTCGTGCGCTTGCGGCGCGGCATGGGGCGTCGTTCGCCGCCGCCCCGGGCGCTCCTGCCGCGAGTCGGCGGCTACTCGAGGGTCGCGAGGCGCTCCAGCAGCAGCGCGAAGAACGCGTCGCGGTCGATGCCGACGCCGACGTGCGCGTTCGGCTCGTTGCCGGTCCGCTTCCAGAGGTCGACGACGGTGCGCCCGCGGCAGAGGCGCGACTCGCAGTCGACGGCGACGTGCCGGTATGCCGTCTCGACGATCCCGTCCCTGACGACGTGCGCGACGGCGACCGCGTCGTGGATCGGCGAGTCCTCGGAGCCGTACGTCTGACGATGGTAGATCGAGAAGAAGTCGTAGAGCTCTGCCACGAAGCGCCCGACGCGCCCGCTCGCGCGCATGTGCTCGGCCATCGCGCGTGTCATCAGCGCCTCGTGTGTGACGTCGAGCCCGATCATCGTCACGTCGATGCCGCTCGCGAACACGCGCGCGGCCGCCTCCGGGTCGGCCCAGATGTTGAACTCGGCGGCGGGCGTGACGTTGCCCTCGGCGACTGCGCCGCCCATCAGCACGATCCGATCGATCCGCTGGACCTCCTCCGGGTAGCGCGCGAGGAAGAGCGCGACGTTCGTGAGCGGGCCGACGGGGATCAGCGTCACGGGGCCGCTCGCAGCGCGCGCGCGCTCCGCGATGAAGTCGACGGCGTGCAGCCGGTGCGCGGGGCGGCTCGGCGGCGGGAGCGCCGGTCCGTCGAGGCCCGTCTCACCGTGGACGTACGCGGCGACGAAGCGCTCGCGGAGCAGCGGCCGGTCGGCACCCGCGGCGACCTCGACGTCGTCGCGCCCGACGAGGTCGAGCACGCGGATCGCGTTCGCCGTCGTCTTGTCGAGCGTCTGGTTCCCCGAGACCGTGGTGACGCCCACCAGCTCGAGCTCGGGGCTCGCGAGCGCGAGCAGGAGCGCGATCGCGTCGTCGTGCCCGGGGTCGCAGTCGATGATCGTGGGCACCGCCATCAGCGGGCCAGTATCGCGTCCACCTCGGCCGCCGTGGGGAGCGACGGCTGCGCGCCCGGCCGCGAGGCTGCGATCGCCCCCGCCGCGCACGCCCGCAGGAGCGCCTCCTCGCGCGGACGGCCCTCGAGCAGCGAGACGGTGAGACAGGCCGTGAACGCGTCGCCGGCGGCCGTGCCGTCGACCGCGTCGACGCGCGGCGGCTCCGCGCGCGCGACCTCCTTCCCGCCCTCGAGCAGGACGGCACCCTCGGCGCCGAGCGTCAGCGCCACGAGCCCCGACGGCGTGCCCACGGCCTCGAGCTCGAAGCGGTTGACGACGAGCAGGTCGGTCCGCTCGAGCAGGTCGTGGGGCAGCGGCGCACCGGGCGCGGGGGCGGCGTTGAGGCAGAGGAAGCGCGCCTGCCGGGCGGCCGCGGCGACCGTGTCGAGCGGGATCTCGAGCTGGCAGAGGACCGCGTCGGCGTCGCCGACGGCGACGTCCTCCGGCCGAAGCAGCGCATTCGCACCCGGCGCGACGACGATCGTGTTCTCGCCGTCGGCGTCGACGACGATGAGCGCGACGCCCGTCGCCGCGTCGCCCGTGACGACGCCGGCGAGGTCGACGCCGTCCGCGCGCATCGCGTCGAGCACCGGCCGCGCCAGGTCGTCCTCGCCGACGCACCCGACGAAGCGAACGTCTGCCCCCAGTCGCGCCGCGGCGACTGCCTGGTTCGCCCCCTTGCCGCCCGGGATCCGCGCGAACGTCGCCCCGGTGACCGTCTCCCCGGGCCGCGGCAGCCGCTCCGTGCGGGCGACGAGGTCGAGGTTCGCGGAGCCCACGACGGCGAGCGAGACGGGCACCGGCGGACCTTACGCGGGAGCCGCCGGGGCGCGCGGCGGACGCGCACCCCGGCCGGCGATGCCTTACGCGAGCGTCTCGCAGAGGTTCTCGGTCGTCCCGACGTGCCGGTAGGAGAGGATCGTGCTGAAGTCCGCGGAGATCGTCTCCTCCGTAAGCCCCGTGCCGTACAGCAGCGCCCCCGGCTGCCCCGGTCCGAGGTCGCCCGGGAAGAAGTAGAACAGGGTCGTCCCCGTGCCGATCACGTGCCACGTGCCGTCCGGGTTCTGCTCCACCCGGATCGGCCCCGGGACGTTGAGGTCGACCGACTCGTCGGTGTCCTCGTTCGTGATCCGAGTCTTGAACGGGCCGACGATGAGCATGCGACCGCTGCTGAACGTGATCTGGGTCTGCCTGTTGAACGTCACCTCCAGCAGGACCGGGAACGGGCAGACGAGACCGGCCGGGAAGGCGATCGGGTCGCTCGGGATCGGGTCCCGGGTCGGCGGGTCGGCGAGCGCCGCCGAGGAGCCGACGCAGAGTGCGACCGCCGCGACGCACGCGACGACAAGGATGCGAAGCATGTGCCCCTCCTCTCCCTCCGCCCCGCGCGGCGAGCGGAGACCGCAGTTCGTGGCAGGAGCCTCGAACTCGCGCCGCCGTTTGTCAAGCAGCGGCTACGCCGCGAGCGCCCGCAGGTCGTCCGCCGCGCGACCGAGGAGGTTCTCGCGCAGGTCGAACAGCCCCGCCCACAGCGAGGCCCGGTCGGGGAACGCCCGCATCCGGGCCGCGGCGGAGAGGCCCTCGAGCGCCCGCACCAGCACCGCCAGCTCGAGGTAGGCCTGCGCCACCCGCACGGGCGACGCGCGCACGCCCGCCCGCGCCAGCACGGGCTCCCACTCGACGAGCTCCGCGGCACCGGGACCGCCGTACCACGAGCGTCCCGCCTCGTGCGCCGGCTCGAGCTCGAGAAGGTAGCGGCCGAGTGGCTCCTCCAGCCCCGCGACCGCCGTCTCGGCGCGGTCGGCGGCCCGCCGCAGCGCCGCCACCCGGCGCCCCGGCGTGCACGGGTCGGGCTCGCCCCGGGCCCAGCGCTCGAGCAGGCGGCAGAACGCGAGCGCCGCGGCCTCGCACGCGGCCAGCTGCGCGACGAGCCGCCGCGTGGTGGCGTCGGTGACGCCGTGCTCCTCGATCACGTCCCGCCAGTCGAGCTCGAGCGGGCGCTCCGGCGCGGCGCTCAAATCTCGACGACGACCGGCAGGATCATCGGCCGCCGGCCGGTGCGGTCGTAGATGAGCTGCCCCACGCCGTCGTGGAGGTGCTCCTGGAGCAGCTTGATCTCGCGGACGTCCCCGTCCAGGCACTCGCGCAGGACGCGACCGGCCTCCTCGCGGAGCTCCTCGATCACCGGGCCGGGCTCCGCGAAGCCGCGCGTGATCAGCTCCGGGTCCGCCGGCGCGACGCCGTTCGTAGCGGCGACGGTCGCGACGAGGATGAGCACGCCGTCCTCGGCCAGGTGCCGCCGGTCGCGCAGCGCGACGTCGTGCACGTCGCCGACGCCGAGCCCGTCGACGAAGGTGACGCCGGCGTCGATCCGGTCGACGATCCGCGGCGCACGACCCGGCGTGAGCTCGACGACCGATCCGTTCTCGCCGAGCACGATCGACTCGGCGGGGATCCCCGCGTCGGCCGCCAGCCGTGCGTGCGCGGACAGCATGCGGAACTCTCCGTGCACGGGCATCACCGCGCGCGGCCGTAGCAGCGCGAGCATCGTGCGGAGCTCCTCGACGTTGCCGTGGCCGGACACGTGCACGTCGGCGTTCTCCTCGTGCAGCACCTCCGCCCCGTTGCGCGTCAGGCGGTTGATCGCGTCGTGGACGCGGAGCTCGTTCCCGGGGATCGGCTTCGCCGAGATGATCACGGTGTCGCCGCGCTCCACGCTCACGGCCGGGTGGTCGTCGTAGGCGATGCGCGTGAGCGCCGACAGCGGCTCGCCCTGGGAGCCGGTGCTGAGGATCAGGACCTCGTGCGGCCGGTAGTCGTCCAGCTCGGCCGGCTTGATCAGCGTGCCCTCGGGCACGCGGACGTAGTCGAGGCTGCGGGCGATGTTGAGGTTCTTGCGCATCGACCGGCCGACGACGCACACCTTCCGCCCTGCCTCGACCGCGACGTCGATCGCCTGCTGCATCCGGTGCACATTCGAGGCGAACGTCGAGATCAGGATCCGCCCGCGGCGGTGCGGAATCAGCTGGCGGAAGGCCTCGCCGACCACGCGCTCCGAGCGCGTGTAGCCCGGGCGCTCGGCGTTCGTCGAGTCGCCGAGGAGCAGGTCGACGCCGCGGTTCCCGATCTCCGCGAGGCGGCCGACGTCGGTGCGCTGGCCGTCGACGGGCGTGTGGTCGAGCTTGTAGTCGCCGGTGACGACGATGCGGCCTGCGGAGGTCTCGATCACGACCGAGACGGCGTCGGGGATGGAGTGCGCCACGCGCACGAACTCGAGCCGGAACGGCCCCAGCTCGACCGGCGCCTCGTTCGGCGCGATCTCGACGAGCTCCGAGGCGCGCAGGAGGCCGTGCTCGTCGAGCTTCGACTTCACGAGCCCCAGCGTGAGGCGCGTCGCCAGCACCTGCGGCGCCCCGACCTCCCGCAGCACGTACGGCAGCGCGCCGACGTGGTCCTCGTGGCCGTGCGTGAGCACGATCCCCTCGATCGCGTCGCGACGTTCGGCGAGCCAGGAGAAGTCCGGGAGGACGAGGTCGACGCCGAGGTGCTCGTCGCGCGGGAACGCGAGCCCCGCGTCGACAACGAGCACGCGCCCGTCGCACTCGAGCGCGGTCATGTTCTTGCCGACCTCGCCGAGCCCGCCGAGCGGGACGATCCTGCAGGTGGAGCCGTTCATCGGCTCCCGAGTGTAGAGGGGTCGCAGGTCAGGCCGCAGCCGGCTGGAGCAGGCCGAGCCGCTCGAGGCAGCCACGGACGGCCTCGCGCTCCTCCGGCGTCGCCTCGACGAGCGGCAGCCGGTGCCCGCCGACGTCGTGGCCGAGCAGGTTGAGCGCAGCCTTGATGGCGATCGGGTTCGTCTGCACCTTCAGCAGGTCGAGCGACGGCCGCAGCTCCTCGTCCAGCCGCCGCGCCCCCTCGACGTCGCCGCTCCGGAAGCGCCGGATCAGCTCCTTCACCTGCGGCCCGACCACGTGCGTGTGCACGCACACGCCGCCGACGCCGCCGAGCTCGAGAAACGGGAGCACGAGGTCGTCGTCGCCGGCGTAGAGGTCGAGGCCGAGCTCGACGATCCGGCGCGCCTGGTCGAGATCGGGATTCGCCTGCTTCACGGCCCGCACCGTCGGGATCTCCGCGAGCTCGGCGATCGTCTCGGGCTCGATGTTCACGACCACGCGGCCGGGGATGTTGTAGACGACGACCGGGAGGTCGGTGGCGGCCGCGACCGCGCGGAAGTGGGCCACGATGCCGCGTTGGGGCGGCTTGTTGTAGTACGGCGTGACGACGAGGACGCCGTCGACGCCTGCGCCGGCCGCGCGCTCGGTCAGGTGCACCGAGTGCCGCGTGTCGTAGGTGCCGGCGCCCGCGACGACGGTGGCGCGGTCGCCGACCTCGTCGACGGCCACGCGCCACAGCTCGGCCTTCTCGTCGTCGCTCAACGTCGGCGACTCGCCGGTGGTGCCGGTGACGACGAGGCCGTCCGAGCCGTTGTCGACGAGGTGCCGCGCGAGGGCACGGAACCGCTCGAGCTCGATGCGGCCCTCCTCGTCGAACGGCGTCACGATCGCGGTCAGGACCTCGCCGAGCACTGTGGCAGGATCTTACGTGCCAGGCGCGACGACCGACCGAAAGGAGCATCGCCGTGATCCGGGAGTTCAGGGACTTCCTCTTCCGCGGCAACATCGTCGAGCTCGCCGTCGCATTCGTGATGGGCCTCGCGTTCGCGGCGGTCGTGAACTCCCTCGTCGAGAACCTGCTCATGCCGGTGATTGCGATGATCATCGGCAAGCCGGACTTCTCCGACCTCACGTTCACGATCAACGACGCGGTCTTCCGCTACGGCGCGTTCCTCACCGACGTGATCCAGTTCCTCGCGATCGCGGCGGCGGTGTTCTTCTTCGTCGTCAAGCCCGTGAACGCCATGCTCGCGCGGATGCGCGGCCCGGCCGACGAGGGGATGCCGGACGAGGAGCGCCGCCACCGGGAGCTGCTGGCGGCGCTGGGCAACCTCTCGTCGCGCTAACGAAGCTCTGCGAGGAGCAGGCCGAGGATCGAGTACGGCTCCGCGCCCGGGGCGAAGCGAAGCTCGCGCACGACGACGTCCCAGCCGCGCTCGCGATAGAGAGCGAGCGCAGGCTCGTTCGCCGCCTGCGTCGAGAGGACGGCCGTCGGCGCGTCCGGGAACGCGGCCAGCAGCGCGTCGTGCAGGCGCGCGCCGATGCCCTCGCGGCGCCGGTCGCGGGCGACGTGGAGCTCGGCCAGCTCGAGGTGCCCCGGTGCGAGCCACCGGCTGCGCTCGCGGCGCGTCATCGCGGCCGCGACGGCGTCGTTCCACCACTGCCCCGGCGCCCCGCGGTACCCGTACGCGAAGCCGACGAGCCGCCCCTCGTCGACCGCAGCGACGAGCGCGAACCCGTCGCGCGCGGCGTGGCGCGGCAGGATCTCGTCGACGCGTCCCTCCGTCACCCACGTCCACACCGACGCCAGCTCCGCGCGGCGCGCCAGCGTCTCCTCCGGCCCGAGCCGGACGAGCTCAACCGAGGAGCGCGTCGAGGCCAACCGTCACCCCCGGCGGCAGCTCGCCGAGCCGCTCGAGCGCGAGCAGCACTCCGGGCACGAACGCCTCGCGGGAAGTCGTGTCGTGGCGGATCGTCAGCACCTGCCCCTCCCCGCCGAGCAGCACCTCCTGGTGCGCGACCAGCCCCGGAAGCCGGACGGAGTGGATCGGGACGTCGCCGCCGAGCAGCGCCGCCGTCGCCTTCGCGGTGCCGGACGGCGCGTCGCGCTTCGTCGCGTGGTGGAGCTCCACGATCTCCGCGTCGGGGAGGTAGCGCGACGCCTCGTGCGCGAACCGCATCATCAGCACGGCGCCGACGGCGAAGTTGGGGGCGTGGAACACGGCGACGCCCGCGGCCCGCGCCGCGGCGTCGACCTCGGCGACGTCCCAGCCGGTCGTCCCGACGACCGCCGGCAGGCCGCGTTCGACGGCGGCGAGTACGTTCCCGACGACCGCGTCCGGGGCGGTGAAGTCGACGACCACGTCGGCCTCTTCGAGCCCGACGAGCTCGTGTCCCGCACGCGCGAGCGCGGGCTCGAGCACGCTGCCGACCTTGCCGCCCCGGCCGTGGAGGCAGACCTTCACGCGGCCGCGCGAGCCTCGAGCCCCGGATTCACCTGCGCCACGGCCGCCCGAAACCGCTCCTCGCTGGGGCCGATTCCCGCGGCCGACACGCGCTCGGCCGCGAGCAGCAGCGCGGACAGCTCGGCGACGGCCGCGGCCTCGACCGCGTCGATCTCGGCGATCAGCCGGTCGAACGTGAGCAGCTCGGTGTCGGTGACGATCGACTTCCCGAGCCGCGACATGCGGTTCGACGTCGACTCCATCGACAGCATCAGCCGCCCCTTGATGTTCTCCTTCGCCCGCGCGAGCTCGGCCTCCGTCACGTTGCCGGCGGCGACGTCGGCGAGCTGCTCGGCCACGATCGCGAAGCACTCGTCGAGGTTCTCCTCGCGCGTGCCCACGTAGACGCCGACGAGCCCCGAGTCGGAGTACTGCGAGAGGAAGCTGTAGACCGTGTAGGCCATCCCGCGCTTCTCGCGAATCTCCTGGAAGAGCCGCGACGAGGCGCTGCCGCCGAGGATCGCGTCGAGGATCGAGGCGGCGAAGCGGCGCCGGTCGGAGCGCGCGATGCCGGGCGCGCCGAGGCACACGTGGTACTGCTCCGTCTCCTTCCGCGCGAAGCGGAGGCCGGGCGGCGGCGGCTGCACGAGCGGCGGGCGCGGCGGCACCTGCGCCCCGTCGGCGGCCGCCTGACCCGCGCCGACGGCGGCGAGGAGCTCGAGGAGCCGGTCGTGCTGGAGGTTGCCCGCGGCGGCGACGACGATGTTCGCGCCGACATAGGCGGCGTCGTGGAAGCCGGCGACGTCGTCGCGCGAGACGGACGAGATCACCTGCGCGGAGCCGATCACCGGCCGGCCGAGCGGGTGCTCGTCGAACACCGCCTCCGAGAAGAGGTCGTGCACGAGCTCCTGCGGCGTGTCCTCGTACATCGCGATCTCCTCGAGGACCACTTCGCGCTCGTTGTCGAGGTCGTCGAAGCTCGGCGCGAACACCATGTCCGACATCACCTCGAGCGCCGTGTCGACGTGGTGGTCCGGCACCCGCGCGTAGACGACCGTGTGCTCGCGCGAGGTGGCCGCGTTCAGCTCGCCGCCGAGGCCGTCGAACACCTCGGCGATCTCGCGTGCGGAGTACCGCCCTGAGCCCTTGAAGAGCAGGTGCTCGATGAAGTGCGTGACGCCCGCATGCGCGGGCAGCTCGTCGCGCGAGCCCGTGCCGATCCAGAAGCCGAGCGACACGGAGCGGACGCTCGCGACGTGCTCGGACACGACCCGCTCGCCGGAGTCGAGCTCGGAGAGGACGTAGTTCTGCACCCGCGCATCGTAGGCGCTCGCCCCCGGCGCGCGTCTTCCCTGCATCCGGGGACTTTTCGTATTCGCCGCGGGCAGGCATAGTGCGGTCCACGGTGCTCGGCCGCCTCGTCGTCTTCGTGCTCGGGCTCGGCCTCGCGGCGGGCGCCGCGTGCGTGACCGCGCCCGCGGCCGGGCGCCCCGGCACGGAGATCGCACCGGGCGTCGTCGTGTACGGCGTCCCGGTCGGCGGCTTCTCGTCCGAGCCGGCGAGGCAGCTCCTGCGGGAGGCGCTCGAGCGCCCGCTCGTGCTCATCGTCGACGGCGAGGAGCGCCGCGTCGTCCCCGAGGCGTTCGGGCTGGCGGCGGCGGTGGACGACGCGGTCGCGGAGGCGCTGGCCGCGCCCCGGCCGGGTGAGGTCGGCGTCGGCGCCACGGTGGCCGCCCGGCGGATCACGGGCTACGTCGCGCGCCTCGACCGCCAGCTCGCGCGGCCCGCGCGGAACGCGCGGCTGACGGGTCTCGTGGACCTGCGGCCGCGCTTCGCCCCTGCCGCCGCCGGACGGAAGCTCGAGCGGAAGCGGCTCGGCGCCGCGATCACCCGCGCGCTCCTGTCGGGGTCGCGCGACCCGATCGCGGTCCCGTTCCGCCCCGTCCCGCCGAAGGTGACGGCGAAGACGTTCGGCCCCGTGGTCGTGATCGCCCGCGGCGCGAACCGTCTCACCCTCTACGACGGCCCCCGGCGCGTCGCGTCCTTCCCCGTCGCCACCGGCACGGCGCAGTACCCCACGCCGCTCGGCACCTTCCGCATCGTCGACCTCCAGCGCCACCCGTGGTGGTACCCACCGGCGTCCGACTGGGCGCGCGGGCTCGATCCGGTGCCGCCCGGGCCCGGCAACCCGCTCGGCACGCGTTGGATGGGCCTGGACGTCTACGGCGTCGGCATCCACGGCACGCCCGACGCCGCGTCGCTCGGCTACTCCGCCTCCCACGGCTGCATCCGCATGGCGATCCCGTCGGCGGAATGGCTGTTCGAGCGCGTCCGTCACGGGACGCCGGTCCTGATCGCCGCATAGGATCCGCGGCGTGCCGGCGGAGCTCGACCAGTCGCAGATCGACGCGGCGATGCCGTTCGGCCGCGCGCTCGGAATCGAGTTCGTGGCCGCGTCCCCGGAGGAGGTCCGCAGCCGGCTCGCCTGGCGCGCCGAGCTCTGCACCGCCGGAGGCGTCCTCCACGGCGGCGCGCTGATGGGGCTCGCGGACGCCAACGGCGGCGTGCTCGCCTTCCTCAACCTGCCCGACGGCGCCGCGGGAACGGCGACGATCGAGTCGAAGACGAACTTCTTCCGCGCCGTCCGCGAGGGCCACGTCCACGGCCGCTCGCGCGTCCTCCATCAGGGGCGGACGACGATCGTCGTGGAGACCGACCTCTACGACGACGCGGAGCGCCACGTCGCCCGCGTCACGCAGACGCAGGCCGTCCTGGGCATCTGAGGGACGGAACGACGGAGGGCGGCTCGCGCCGCCCTCCGTCACGCCGTGCTAGCTGCGGTCGCGCCCG
>DATHTC010000097.1:0-3358 GCA_035463735.1 Gaiellaceae bacterium
ATCGCACGTGCCGTGACGCGGCTCGCGGAGCTCGGCGGCGGCGAGGTGGTGGTCGACGACCTCGGCGTGAAGGCCGAGCTGCCGCTGCCGATCGCCGGCCTCCTCTCGGATGCCCCGCTCGCCGACGTGCTGCGCGACGCGCGTGCGTGCGTGGAGGCCGCTCGGGCACTCGGCTGCGACCTGCCGGCGCCCTTCCAGACGATGTCGTTCCTCGCGCTCTCGGTAATCCCGAGCCTCAAGCTCACCGACCGCGGGCTCGTCGACGTCGACCGCTTCGAGCTCGTCCCCCTGCAGGCGCCGTGATCTACCGCAACGCCCACCTCGTCACGATGGACGACGCCGGCACCGAGCACGCCGGCGGCTGGCTCCGCATCGAGGACGGTCTCGTCGCGGAGCTCGGGGGCGGCGCGCCGCCGGCCGGGGAGTCCGTCGACCTCCGCGGCGCCGTCGTCACCCCGGGGCTCGTCAACACCCACCACCACCTGTACCAGACGCTCACGCGCGCCCGGGCACAGGAGGCCGACCTGTTCACGTGGCTCCGGGAGCTGTACCCCGTGTGGGCGCGGATCGACGAGGAGATGGTCGCAGCCGCAGCGCGGACCGGGATCGCGGAGCTGGCGCTCGCCGGGTGCACGACGGTGTTCGACCACCACTACGTGTTCCCGCGCGGCGTCTCGGGCCTCGTCGAGGCGGAGATCGCCGCGGCGCGCGAGCTCGGCGTCCGCATCGTCGCGTCGCGCGGCTCGATGGACCTCGGCGAGTCCGACGGTGGGCTCCCGCCCGACTCGCTCGTGGAGGACGCCGACGCGATCCTCGCCGACACGGAGCGGCTGGCCGCGCTGCAGGACGACGACGGCTTCGTGCGGATCGCGGTCGCGCCGTGCTCGCCGTTCTCCGTGACGAAGCGGCTGATGGCGGAGTCGGCGGAGCTCGCCCGGCGGCTGGGGCTCCAGCTGCACACGCACCTGGCCGAGACGGTCGAGGAGGAGGAGTACTGCCGCGGGATCTTCGGCTGCCGGCCCGTCGAGTACCTCGAGCAGGTCGGCTGGCTCGCGGACGACGTCTGGTGTGCCCACTGCGTCCACCTGTCCGACGCGGACGTCGCCGCGTTCGGCGACGCGGGAACGGGCGTCGCCCACTGCCCCACGTCGAACCTCCGGCTCGGCGCGGGGGTCGCTCCGGTGCGGGCGATGCTCGACGCGGGCGTGCGGATCGGGCTCGGCGTCGACGGCTCCGCGTCGAACGAGCGCAGCGACCTCTTCCTCGAGGTGAAGCAGGCGCTGCTCGTCGCCCGCGGCCGCGGCGGCCCGGGCGCGCTGACCGTGCGCGAGGCGCTCCGGCTCGCGACGCGCGGTGGCGCGGCCGTGTTGCGCCGCGACGACATCGGCTCGCTCGAGCCGGGGAAGCGCGCCGACTTCGCCGTCTGGCGCACTGACGGGCTCGAGCTCGCGGGCGCCGCCGACCCGGTCGCGGGCCTCGTCCTGTCGGCGCCCCACCACGTGGACCGGCTCGTGGTCGGCGGCGAGAGCGTGGTCGAGGACGGGCGCCTCGTGCGCGCCGACGAGGCCGAGCTCGCGCAGGAGCACCGGCGCCAGGCGGCGAAGCTCCCCGCGTGATCTCGCTTTCGACGCACGTCCTCGACACCGGCGCCGGGCGGCCCGCGGAGGGCGTCCGGGTCGAGCTCGTCGGCGTCGGCGACGCGACCACCGACGCCGACGGCCGCGCGCGGCTCGCGGACGGCCTCCGGCCGGGCGAGTACACGCTCGTCTTCCACCCGCCGTCGCCGTTCTTCCGCCGCGTCGAGCTGACGGTCGCGCTCGAGCACGGCCACTACCACGTGCCGCTGCTCGTCTCGCCCTACGGATGCGCGAGCTACCGCGGCAGCTAGGCGTCCGCGCGGAGCTCACGTGATGGCTGGGAGGCCGGAGACCGAGCACGGCCAGGACGCAGCTCCGACGACGCAGTCGGGCGACGCGCCGCCGGCCTCGGCCGGCGCGCGCGAGCTCCCGCGTGGACGCCTCACCCCAGAGGAGCTCGCGCCGCTCTACTCCGGCCGGACGCGGCTGGTGGAGCGGCTCGCGCGCGCCGAGGACCCGCTGCGGGCGGAGGACGTCCTGCTCGCGGCACCCGAGGACGAGCAGGCCGAGGCGCTCGCAGCCCATCCGCGCATCGGCGAGCCGTCGGAGGAGCAGCGCGGCGCCGAGCCGGAGGTGCTCGAGGAGCTCGCCCGCCTGAACGAGGAGTACGAGCGCCGCTTCGGCTTCCGCTTCGTCACCTTCGTCGCCGGCCGCACGCGCGCAGAGGTGCTGCCGGAGCTCCGCCAGCGTCTCGGACGGACGCGCGCGCAGGAGCTCGAGACGGGCCTGCGGGCGCTCGCCGCGATCGCGAGGGACCGGTGGACCCGTACCTGAGGGAGGTCCTGGACGCCGCCCTGCGCGTGCTCCACGTGGTCGCAGGGATCGCGTGGATCGGAGCGTCGTTCTACTTCATCCGCCTCGACCTCGGCCTGCGGCCGCCGCGCGACCGCACGGCCGCCGGGCGCGGCGTCGTCGGCGAGTACTGGGGCGTACACGGCGGCGGCTTCTACCACTCGCAGAAACACCAGCTGGCGCCCGCGCCGCTCCCCGAGCCGCTGCACTGGTTCAAGTGGGAGGCGTACTGGACGTGGATCTCCGGCTTCGCGCTGCTCGTCGTCCTCTACTACCTCCACGCCGACACGTACCTGATCGACCCATCCGTGGCCGACCTGTCCGAGGCGGCCGCGGTCGGGATCAGTGTCGGCGGCCTCGTGCTCGCGTGGGTCGTCTACGACCTCCTTTGCCGAACGGTGCGCAGCGACCTCGTCCTCGGCGTCCTCATCGTCGGCCTGACCGCGCTGGCGGCCTGGGGGGCGGGCGAGCTCTTCAGCGGCCGCGGCGCGTTCATCCAGGTCGGCGCGATGCTCGGCACGATCATGGTCGCGAGCGTCCTGTTCGTGATCATCCCCGCCCACTGGGAGCTGATCCGGGCGAAGCAGGAGGAGCGCCCGCCCCGGGTCGAGCGCGGGGTCGAGGCCAAGCGCCGCTCGGTGCACAACACCTACCTCGCGCTGCCCGTCGTGCTGACGATGATCTCGAACCACTTCCCGTTCCTGTACGGGCACGAGCACGCGTGGCTGGTGCTCGTCGTGCTGATGCTGATCGGCGCGTGGGTGCGGCACTTCTTCGTCCTGCGCCGCCGCGGGCGCACCGTGCTCGCGATCCCGGTCACGGCGGCGGTGGCCACCGTGGCCCTGGCGCTCGCGATCGAGCCGGACGACCCCGAGCGCTCGCCGTCGGCGGCGGCAGTCGCCCCGGCCGACGCGCTCGCCATCGTCGAG
>DATHTC010000098.1:0-5375 GCA_035463735.1 Gaiellaceae bacterium
GGGGATCGAGTGCTTCGACAAGGTGATCGACATCGACCAGAAGCCGATCGGCCGCACGCCGCGCTCGAACCCGGCCACGTACACCGACCTGTTCACCCACATCCGCGACCTCTACTCGCTCACGCCGGAGGCGAAGGTCCGCGGGTACAAGCCGGGCCGCTTCTCGTTCAACGTCAAGGGTGGGCGCTGCGAGACCTGCAAGGGCGACGGCCAGATCAAGATCGAGATGCACTTCCTGCCGGACGTCTACGTCCCGTGCGAGACCTGCAAGGGCGCGCGCTACAACCGCGAGACGCTCGAGGTGCGGTTCAAGGGGAAGACGATCGCCGACGTGCTCGCGATGTCCGTCGAGGAGGCGCTCCGGTTCTTCGCGAAGATCCCGAAGATCCGCCGGCGCCTGCAGACGCTGCACGACGTCGGGCTCGACTACGTCAAGCTCGGCCAGCCGGCGACGACCCTGTCGGGCGGCGAGGCGCAGCGGGTGAAGCTCGCCGCCGAGCTCGGCAAGGTGGCGACGGGTCGCACGCTCTACATCCTCGACGAGCCCACCACCGGGCTCCACTTCGCGGACATCGAGAAGCTGCTCGAGGTGCTGCAGCGCCTCGTCGACAGCGGCAACACGGTGCTCGTGATCGAGCACAACCTCGACGTGATCAAGCAGGCGGACTGGATCCTCGACCTCGGCCCGGAGGGAGGGGACGCCGGCGGCGCCGTCGTCGCGCGGGGGACGCCGGAGGAGGTCGCCGAGGTCGAGGCGTCCTACACGGGGGCGTTCCTGCGCTCGCTGCTGCCGGCGGCCGCGCCCGTGGCAGCCTGACGAGCTACTCGCCGCCGCCGGTGAGGATGTCGAGGCAGCCCTGCTCGGCCTTTGCGGCGTCCGCGCCCTCGTAGTCCTCGCCGACCGCCTTCGCGACCGCCTCGGGGGTCGCCTCGACGCCGTACTGGGCGGCGAGCGCCTCCAGCGGCAGGTTCACGCAGATGTTCCCGCCCTCGATGTAGATCGGGTCGTTCTCGGCGCCGGGCGCGTCGGAGTCGCCGCCCTCGCCGGTCTGCACGCCGAGGTCCGCCGTCTCGGCCGAGCCGCCGCCCGACTCTGGGCCGCTCGTGCCGCCGCAGCCGGCGACGGCGAGGGCTGCGACGAGGAGCAGGAGAGCGAGCACGGTGCGCACGAGGCGGCCACTGTAGCGCCTTGCGGCCCCGGTTCGCACCCGCGATTCACGCCGCTACGCTCCGCGGCGTGACGACGACGGACGGGCAGGTGCGTCCCGGAGAGGAGCGGGACTGGTGGCTGCGCACGCTGCTCGTGCTCCAGGCCCCGCGCGCCGTGTTCGTGCAGCTCCGCGACGACTCGGACGCGGCCGCCGAGACACGGCAGGAGCCGGTGACCGCGATCGTCTTCCTCGCAGGCATCGCCGGCGTCCTGGGGACGACGATCGCCGGCCGCCTGCTCGACGATCCCGCGCTCGACGCGCTCGTCGTCGCCGTCTGGGCGATCGTCGGCGGCGGCTTCTACGGCCTCGCGGGGTACTTCGGCCTCGGGGCGCTCGTGCTCCTCGGCGTCGGTCTCGCCGGCTCGGTCGGGTCATACCGTCGCGCGCGGCACACGCTGGCGTTCGCGTCCGTCCCGATCGCGCTGACGCTGCTGATGTGGCCGGTGCGGCTGTCGCTCTACGGCACCGACGTCTTCCGGTCGGGCGGCGCCGACGGTGCGGGCGACGCCGTGTTCGAGCTGCTCCTCGCCGGGGCCGTCGCCTGGTCGGTGGCACTGCTCCTGATCGGGAACCGCGTGATCCACGAGTGGAGCTGGATGCGTGCCGCCGGCGCGACCGCCGTGCCGGCGCTCGTGCCCGCGTTCGCGTACGCGCGGTTCCTCGGCGTCGCCTAGCGACCGCCGCGCGCGGCGACGAGGTACTCCGCCACCTGCGCGATCTCCTCCTCGCTCAGCTGGTCGGCGAACGCCGGCATCCCGGCGCGGCCGGCAGCGACCACCTCGGCGATCTGCTGCTCGTCGAGCTGCGACCCGTCGAGGTTCGGCCCGACGGCGCCCTCCGAGCCGGCGGCGCCCAGCGCATGGCACGAGCCGCAGCCGGCCGAGGCGAACACCTCCGCTCCCGGGAGGCTCTGCGGGTCGCCGCCCTGCGTCCCGCCCTCGGTCGCCTGCTCGGTCACCGCCCCGCCCGCCCCGCCGCTGCCGCCGCCGTCGTCGCTGATGCGGCCGAGGAAGAAGCCGACGCCGAAGGCGAGGGCGAGCAGCGCCAGCACGAGCAGCGTCCAGAGCGCGCCGACGACCGCCACCGGCCGCCGGCGCCGGCGCTCGGCGGTCGACAGGGCACCCGCGCCGCGGAGCGTCTGAACGACGTTCCACGCGAACAGGAGCTGCGCGCCGGCGAGCACCGCCACGATCGGGAGCGCCGCCACCGACAGGTCCTCCCACCAGCCGTTCGGGAGCACCGAGAACCGCCGCGGCGCACCGTCCAGGCCCTGCACGAGCCAGAGCGCCGAGTTCAGCGTCCCGAACACGAACGTGAGCCACACGTGCCACTTCGCGAGCGCGTCGCTGTACAGCGGCTTCCCAGACAGCTCCGGGAGGAAGGCGTAGGTCGCAGCGAACACGAGCAGCCCGATGTTCAGCAGTGCCATGTGGTGGAAGTGACCGACGATCCAGAGCGTGTTGTGGACGACGACGTCCGCCGCGATCGTCGCGTTGACGATCCCCGAGAGCCCCGCGAGCAGCCACGAGACGATGCCGAGGAAGAGCGCCGTCGACGCGCCCGTCCAGACCCAGCTCGAGCGGTACATCGTCGCGCCGAGCGAGTAGATCGAGAGCGCCGACGGGAGCACGAGCGCGAACGTCGTCGGCTGCATGATCGTGTTCACGACCGCCTGCGGGCCGTTCGGGTAGTCGAGGTAGACGTGATGCGCCCACACGACGACGTTCGCGATCACGGCCACCGTCCAGGCGACGGCAATCACATTCGCCGCGACAAGCGGCCGCCCGGCGTAGCGCGGGACGAGGAAGTAGTAGACGGCCACGGCCGGGAACAGCAGCAGGTAGACGACGGGGTGCCCGAACCACCAGAGGATGTTCTTCGCGAACAGTGGGTCGACCGTCACGCTCGGGTCGAACACCTGGACGATGTTCTGGACGAGCAGGCCCGCGAGCGGCAGCGTCGCGACGATCATGTCGAGCGCGATCACCGTCAGCGGGATCACGACGTACGGCACGGGGAGCGGGTTCGTGGCGAAGCGGCGCGGCCACAGGTACCCGAACCCCATCGCCACGCCGAGCCGGTTGGCGATCCCGCGCCGCACGGCGTGGAGGGCGGGTCCGACGACCGTGTGCAGGATCGACAGGCACCACGTCACGACGGACAGGCCGACGAGCAGGACGCCGGTGAGGAACAGCGCGGTCGCCGCGTCCCCCCACTGCCCCGCGGCATGGAACGGCAGCGGGTAGAGGAACACCCACGACGCTGCGAACCCCATGAAGAGCGTGGCCACGACGACCAGGACGACACCGACGACCATCAGCCAGTACGTGAGCCACGCGAGCGCGAGCCCTGCGGGACGGAGGGGGAACCCGACGCGCGCCAGGACCCAGATCGCGAAGCCCATCACCGCGAACCCCGCCCAGCCGAGGAAGGCCCCGAGGCCGTGGGCGGTCATCACCGCGTACCACAGGTTGTCGTCCATCCGTCCGGGCACGTCCGCCTGGCTGAAGCGGATCACGACGCCGAGCGCGCCGGTCACGAGCAGGAGCACGTTCGCGGTCCACACGTAGGCGTTCGTCACCTTCCGCGACGTCGCCAGCTCCCCGGCCGTGAGCGCGACCCGCTCGTTCGCGGTGGTGCCCGGGATCGCGCCGGTGGCCGCGGCGCCCGTCACGCCGTGACCTCGAGCTGGCCGATCATGCCGTGGTGCAAGACGCCGCAGTACTCGAGGCAGAGGATGCGGTAGGTGCCCGGCTCCTCGAACGTGTACACGAGCGTCTGCGTCTCGCCCGGGATCACCTGCGCCTGCTTCTTCAGGTTGTCGTGCTCGTCGTAGATCCCGAACCCGTGGCTGACGTCGCGGGAGCGCATCCGGAACTCGACCGGGACGCCGGCGCGGATCCTCCGCGGCTGGAACTGCCAGGCGAACTGCGCGGCGGTCACGTCGACGACCTGGGCGCCCTGGCCCGAGGCCTCGTCGTCGTACGGGATGAAGAAGATCGTCGCGAGCAGGAGCGCGGCGAGGAGACCGATCACGATCCCCATCCACGCCGTCTCGTTGTGCCGGTAGGTGTCGACCCCTTCGTCGCTCGGGCGCCGCCGGGTGGAGCGGGCGACGACGACGGCGGCGGCGAGGCCGAGCACCGTGACGACGGCGTACCCGATCGCGATCACGAACGCCGTCTGGGTGCCCACCGCGGCGGACCGTACGAGACCGCCGCCCGCCGTTCAAATCCGCTGGGTGTCGGAGAAAAGGGGCGCTATGCCTCGGGCGCCGTGGGCGCGCGGAACCGGGCCAGCTCCTCCTCGGGCATCGCGTACGTGTGCTGCTCCTCGGGGAAGGCCCCGCTCCGGACGTCCGCGACGTAGGCAGAGAGGGCGCGGCGGATCTCCGCCGCGAGGTCCGCGTACTGCTTCACGAACCGCGGTGCGCGGCCCTCGTACAGCCCCAGGAGGTCGTGCCAGACGAGCACCTGGCCGTCGGTCCCCGCGCCGGCGCCGATGCCGATCGTCGGCACCTCGAGCAGGCCCGTCACGTGCTCGGCGACCGGGGCCGGCACCGCCTCGAGCACGATCGCGAAGCAGCCGGCAGCCTCGAGCGCGAGCGCGTCCTCGACGAGACGCCGCGCCTTCTCGGCCGTGCGCCCCTGCGCCTTGAAGCCGCCGAGCATCGTCGCCGACTGTGGCGTGAGGCCGAGGTGCCCCATGACGGGGATCCCGGCGCCCACGATCGCCCGCACGCGCGAGAGCATGACGCCGGCGCCCTCGAGCTTCACGGCGTCGGCGCCCGCCTCCTTCACGAAGCGACTCGCGTTCACGACGGCGTCCTCGTCGGAGACCTGGAACGAGCCGAACGGCATGTCGCCGATCACGATCGGGTGCCGTGCCGCACGCGAGACGGTGCGCGTGAGGAACAGCATCTCCTCCATCGTCACCGGCACGGTCGTCCCCTCGTGGCCGAGCACTACCATCGCGGCGGTGTCACCGACGAGGATCACGTCGACGCCCGCGTCCTCGGCGAACCGCGCTCCGGGCGCGTCGTAGGCGGTGACCATCACGATCTTCTCGCCGCGCCGCTTCATCTCCAGCAGCTCGGGCAGCGGCAGCTTCCCCTTGGGCGGTGTGCTCACTTGTCTTCTCCTTCCAGGATCACGTTGTCGATCA
>DATHTC010000099.1:0-1987 GCA_035463735.1 Gaiellaceae bacterium
ACGCGCGGATGGAACGGGCGTTCGCCGCGTTCGGGGTGCCCCGCAACGGCTCCGAGGCGCCGCTCGAGTACCTCGAGCGCCTCGCGCCGGACGTGGCGCACGTGCCGGGGGCGTCCCGGCTCGCCTTCGAGCTCACGCACCTGTACGAGCGCGCCCGCTTCAGCGCGCATGCGGTGGACGTGGCGATGAAGGACGACGCGATTCGCGCGCTGCGGACGCTCCGCGCGGAGCTGTCGGAGTGGGCGGCGTGACGCGCGCGGTCGCCCTCCTCGGCACGCTCGCCGCCCTGCTCGCGCTCGTCGCCGCGAGCGCGGGCGTCGGCGAGACCGGCGCCTCGGGCAGCGGGGGCGTGCCTCCGGAGGTCGCCGCGTGGGCGTATGCCGCGGCCGCAGTGCTCGCGCTCGCGGGGATCCCCGCCCTGCTCGTGCTCGCCGTGCGCGAGGTCCCCGAGGCGCGCCGCCGCGGGCGGCGCACCTGGCTGACGCCGCTCGCGATCGCGGCGATCGCGGCAATCGGGGTGGCGGCGTCCGCGTACGGCGGCGACGGGCTCTCGGAGGTGCTGGCGCGGGTGCGGGTCATGCAGCCCTCCCCGGCGGCCGAGGAGCGGCTCGCGCGACCTCCCGCCGCCGACTGGGTGCCGCTCGCACTCGCCTCGGGCCTCGTCCTCGGCGGCGGCGCGCTCGTGCTACGGCGGCGCCCGCCGACGCGACGGGACGCGGTGTCGAACGAGCTCGCCGACGCGCTCGACGGCCCGCTCGGGGACCTGCGCCGCGAGGCGGACGTCCGGCGGGCGATCGTGGCGGCGTTCGCGCGGCTCGAGCTGGCGCTCGCGGCGGTCGGCGCGGCGCGCGCGCCGGGCGAGGCGCCGTTCGAGTACGTGGAGCGCGTGCTGGGCTCGCTCGACGTCCCGCGGCCGCCGCTCGACGCGCTCGCGGCGCTCTACGAGCGCGCGCGCTTCAGCGCCCACCCGCTCGGCGAGGACGAGCGCGATGCCGCCGTCGACGCCCTCGAGACCGTCCGGGACGCGCTCCGGGTGCGGCCGTGAGGCGCGGGCTGCTCGCCGCCGTCATGCTCGGCGCGATCGCCGCGGGCGCGATCGCCGTCGCAGGCGCCGCGGGAACCGCCGCGGTCGTCGACGGCTACGCCCTCTTCCTCGGCGGCGTGGCGATGCTGTGGCTCGTCGGACGCACGCGCGACGCCAGCGGCGCCGACGTCCCGTCCTCCTACGACAAGGCGATCCGCTCGCGGCGCGCCACGCGCCCCTCGCGTCCCGCCACGCTCGAGCGGGTCGAGCGCGAGGTCGTGCTCTCGAGCGCGAGCGCGTTCGACCTCCAGGTGCGGCTGCGCCCGCGCCTGCGGGCGATCGCGGAGCACCGCCTCGCGGCACACCGCGGCCTCGACCTCGACTCCGGCTCGCACGAGGTGCGGGAGGCACTCGGGCCGGAGCTGTGGGAGCTCGTCCGGCCGAACCGGCCGATGCCGAGCGACCGGCTCGCGCCCGGGCTCCCCGTGGCGCGCCAGCGGGCGCTCCTCGACCGGCTGGAGAGCATCTAGATTGCGGCGATGAGCGAGCTCGACCGCCTGAGCGAGACGTGCGGGCGCGTCCTCGACGAGGTCGAGCGGGCCGTGCTCGGCAAGCGCGAGGCGCTGGAGCTCCTTCTGCTGGGCGTGCTCGCGGACGGCAACGTGCTGATCGAGGACTTCCCCGGACTCGCGAAGACCCTTGCCGCCCGCTCGCTCGCGCGTGCCACCAGCCTGGAGTTCGCGCGGATCCAGTTCACGCCGGACCTGATGCCCTCCGACGTGACCGGCTCGTCGATCTACAACCAGCGCGAGAGCGACTTCGAGTTCCGAGCGGGACCGATCTTCACCAACATCCTCCTCGCCGACGAGATCAACCGCACCTCGCCCAAGACCCAGGCGGCGCTCCTCCAGGCCATGCAGGAGTACAAGGTGAGCGTCGGCGGGGCCGACAACGTACTCGCCA
>DATHTC010000100.1:0-2496 GCA_035463735.1 Gaiellaceae bacterium
ATCCGGGCCGCGGCAGAAACCGCGGCCCGGCTTCGTCCCTGGGGTCGTTCGAGCCCTCTAGATGAGCTCGTCGCGGTGCGCCTTGTAGCCGGCGCCGCCCTTGCCGTAGTAGGTGCCGAGCTCGCCGCGGTAGGAATCGTCGCGGTAGCTGTCCGGGTCGAACTCGGGCGCGTCCTTGATCTGGTCCTTCGTGCGGTTGACGAAGACCGTCTCGGTGTCGTGGTCGATGTGGTCGATCACACCCGCCGGGAGCATTACCTTCTTGCCGAAGATCCACGGGCCGGTGTCGACCACCAGGAAGCCACCGGTGGACTCGTAGGTCGCCTCGTCGATCTTGCCGATGCCCCCGTCGAGCGCCTCGATCGGGTAGCCCTCGACGTCGGTCCACCGAACCTCGGCGGGCAGCATCCAGACGTCGTTCTCGATGCGCATGAACCCCTCCTCGTTGCGGATTGCGTTTGTCGTGGCCTGCAACGCTCCGCGTACCCGCGCCCCGTGGCGTTACACCGCGCGCTCAATCGTCCGCCGATGTTTCGCCGCGCCGCTTCGTGTCACAGAGCTGGGCAATGATCGAGTCGGCGACGAGCTGCGTGAACTGCCGCGGACTGGCAGACGACGCAGACCGAGAAGGCTGGCACGTCTTCGACGACGGGCTCGGGGAGGAATACGCGATTTGCCCTCGTTGCACGGACCCCGCGCCAATCGGAGATGCCGGTCGAGCGCGCGAGTCGTCGGCGGCACAGAACGCAGGCAGTTAGTCAACGACGCACCGCGGCGGCGGCGCGAACCGTACGCGAGCAGCGGGAGCGGCGGGGCGACGAACCCGAACTACCCGCGCGTCGGCGACGAGCGCGAGCTGGCGCAGCGTCCGTGGCAGCGGATCACGATCGAGACCGGTATCGCCGCGCAGCGTTCGTTCGTTACTTCCATGAATCGTGCAGAGGACGTCGCGACGGGGCCAACGGGACTCGTTGCGGCGCTCCCTTTGCGCCGCAACGGCGGAGGGTCGCGATGGATCCGGAGCGCAAGCCGATGCGCCACTTGCTCGAGGAGTCCGAGGCGACGCTCGCTGAACTCGCCGATCGTGACGATCCCGCGCTCTTCCCGCTGCTCGCGAGAGTGCAGGCCACCGTGCTGCAGCTGCGCGCGTTGCTGCGCTCGCCCTGCGCGCCCTGACTCATCGCCTCGCGTGAAGTTCGATTCGCTGGCGAATCCCGCAAAGAGCAGGCCGCGGCGCGAGAACGCTAGATCGTAGGGCGGCATATCCCCTGGTCTGCCGCCGCTGGGACTGTCACGTTCCTGGGAGCGACGGCGCGCGCTTCTCGCCTCACGACCCGATAGGCGGCCGTCGCCCCGCCCGCCCCGGCCCTCGGACAGCCGGGCCGGGGCGGCGGTCAGAGCCCGAGGGCGGACCAGCGGTCCCCAGTTCGAATCCGGGCGCCCCGAGCGTCCGTACCGCCTGAGGGGTCGGACGCCCGCGCGCTACTCCTCTCCCTGGCGGTGGGCGCTCCGGCTCCACCCTGTCGGGCGCGGGGCGCGGCCGAGGGCGTCACCTCCGCAGACTAGACTGGCGAACCGGACATCCCCGGGTCCCTCCGGCCTCCGGGGAGGTCCGACCGGATCTCGCGCTGCGGCGTGGCGGGATCCCCACGCGCCGCCGCGACGAGCGGCGGGCGGCTGCGGCAAACGATCACGAAAGGGGCTCGGCGGTGGTGCGTTCACAGCGACTCACGATCACGGCGCTCGCGGCCGCCCTCGTCGGGGTTGCGTGCGCCTCCGCCGCTGCGGCGGCTCCCTGGCGGGTGGTCGCCCGCACCTCGCTCTCCGGCGACTTCGCCGTCGCCCTGCTGTCGGCGAAGGCGGCCGAGCCGGCGGGGCTCGCGGTCCGGGTCGTCGCGACGCCGAAGCAGCGCGTCAGCGCCAGCTGGACGGTCGTCTGCTCGGAGGGCTCGACCACGCGGCGCGCGAGCGGCAGGTTCGCTGCGGTCACGCCCGCGACGCGGGTCGTGCGGCTTCCGACGCGGCGGCCCGACTCCTGCATCGTCGGGGCGGTCGCGTCGACGCTCGAGCCCGGCACGCTGCGCCTCCAGATCCTGCGGCGGTAGCCGTCCCGCCGTCGGTACTTGGCCGCACCCCACGATCGGCGGCGCTGCGGATGGCGCGAGCGCCGCGCGCGAGGAGGATCCCGGAGTCGGCGGGCGCCGCCCGGACGGGCGCGCCCGAGAGGAGGAGAACGACGATGAAGACGATCGTGGTCGGCTACGACCAGACTGCGCCGGCCGACGTCGCGCTCGAGCGCGCCGCCGAGCTCGCACGGGCCTTCGGCGCCGCCCTTGCGGTCGTGAGCGTCGCGCCCGTCGTGGCGGGTGCCGCGGCGGTTCGCGCGGGGCCGATCGACCCGGTGGACTCCCCGGCGCGCCACGAAGAGGAGCTGCGCCACGCGCGCGACCTGCTCGCTCCGCGAGGCGTGACGGCCGAGTACGAGCTCGGGCTCGG
>DATHTC010000101.1:0-6444 GCA_035463735.1 Gaiellaceae bacterium
TTTCCACCGCTGCACGCGCGGCGCCGCCCGGTCTAGAGTGCGCGCGGCATGGTGGTCGGCGTCCCGCGCGAGACGGCACCGGGCGAGCGTCGTGTCGCGCTCGTCCCCGAGACGGTGAAGCGGCTGGCGGCTTCGGGGATCGCCGTCGTGGTCGAGCCGAGCGCCGGCGCCGCCGCAGCGTATCCCGACGAGGCGTACGCGGCAGCGGGCGCCGAGCTCGGCGACCCCTGGGCCGCGGACGCGGTCGCGGCCGTCCAGCGACCGGAGGGCGCGAGACTCCGCGAGGGTCAGGTCCTGATCGGCTTCCTGCGCCCGCTCGACGACGCGGCGGGGCTCGAGGACCTGCGTGGCCGCGGCGTGATCGCGTTCGCGCTCGAGTCGATCCCGCGCACGACGCGGGCACAGGCGATGGACGCGCTCTCCTCGCAGAGCACCGTCGCCGGTTACAAGGCCGTGCTGCTCGCGGCGGACCGCCTCCCCCGCTTCTTCCCGATGCTGACGACGGCCGCCGGGACGGTCCCTCCCGCGAAGGTGCTCGTGCTCGGGGCAGGCGTGGCGGGCCTGCAGGCGATCGCCACCGCCCGGCGGCTCGGCGCGCTCGTCTCGGGGTTCGACATCCGGCCGGTGGTACGGGAGCAGGTCGAGAGCCTCGGCGCGACGTTCCTCGACCTCGGCGTCGTCGGGGAGGAGACCGAGGGCGGCTACGCGCGCGAGCTGACGCCGGAGGAGCAGCAGCGCCAGCAGGCGGCGCTGGAGGAGCGCCTGCCGGAGTTCGACGTCGTCGTCTCGACGGCGCTCGTCCCGGGGCGGGCGGCGCCGCGGCTCGTGCCCGCGTCCGCCGTCGCGCGGATGCGGCCCGGAGCGGTGGTCGTCGACCTCGCGGCCGAGGCGGGCGGCAACTGCGAGCTGACGCAGCCGGGGAAGGTGGTCGAGCGCGGCGGCGTCACCGTCGTCGGGCTGACGAACCTCCCGAGCACGATGCCGGCGGACGCGAGCCGGCTCCTCTCGCGGAACGTCCAGGCGCTGTTGCAGCACCTCGCCCCCGAGGGCGAGCTGGCGCTCGACTTCGACGACGAGATCACGGCCGGCGCGTGCGTCGTGCGCCCGCGGGAGGTGCCCGCGTGAACGCGCAGCTCGTGCTGGAGCTGACGATCCTCGTGCTCGCGATCTTCCTCGGCTTCGAGGTCATTTCGAAAGTGCCGACGCTCCTGCACACGCCGCTCATGTCGGGCACGAACGCGATCCACGGGATCGTGATCGTCGGCGCGATCCTCGTCGCCGGCCGAGAGGACGCGGACACGTTCACGCAGGTCGTGGGCTTCCTCGCGGTCGTGCTCGCGACGGCGAACGTTGTGGGCGGCTTCGTCGTCACCGACCGGATGCTCGAGATGTTCAAGCGCAAGCCCGGCGAGCCCGGCTAGCACGTGAGCGAGAACCTCACCGATCTCCTCTACCTCGTCGCGATCGTCAGCTTCATCGTCTCGCTGCGCTTCCTCTCCTCCCCGCGCCGCGCGCGTCAGGGCACGTGGGTCGGCGCGGCCGGGATGACGATCGCCATCGCCGTCACGCTCGCGCAGGAGGGCCTCTCGAACTACGTCCTGATCCTGGCGGGGATGGCGATCGGTGCCGTGGTCGGCGTCGTGGGCGCGCGCACGGTGAAGATGACGGCGATGCCGCAGATGGTGGCGCTGTTCAACGGCGTCGGCGGCGGGGCGGCGGCGCTGATCGCGCTCGCCGAGTTCGACAAGCTGGGGCCGGAGCCGGGGCGGATCGGCGGCAGCGAGCTGGCGGGGATCCTGCTCTCGGCGCTGATCGGGTCGATCTCGTTCGCCGGCTCGATGGTCGCGTTCGCCAAGCTCCAGGAGCTCGTCAGCGGCCGGCCGATCGTGTACCCGGCGCAGAAGCTCGTGAACGGGCTCGTGCTTGGGGTCGCGGTGGCGTTGGCGGTCGCGATCGCCGCGGGCGCGGAGCCGCTCTGGACGCTGCTCGTGCTCTGCGGCCTCGCGCTCCTTTTCGGCGTCCTGTTCGTGCTCCCGATCGGCGGTGCGGACATGCCGGTCGTGATCTCGCTGCTGAATGCCGGCACCGGCGTCGCGGCGTCCGCGACGGGGTTCGCCCTCCACGTGAACGTGCTCATCGTCAGCGGCGCCCTCGTCGGCGCCTCGGGCACCCTGCTGACCATCCTGATGGGGCGCGCGATGAACCGCTCGCTCGCGAACGTGCTCTTCGGCGCGTTCGGCCAGGTCGCCGCGACGCCGACCGGCGCCGCCGCCGACGGCCGGGCGGTGCGCGCGACGACGCCGGAGGACGTCGCCGTGATGCTCGCGTACGCGCGGCGCGTCGTCTTCGTCCCCGGGTACGGCCTTGCGGTCGCGCAGGCGCAACACGACGTCCGCGCGCTCGCCGACATGCTCGAGGAGCGCGGCGTGGACGTGAAGTACGCGATCCACCCCGTCGCCGGGCGCATGCCCGGGCACATGAACGTGCTCCTCGCGGAGGCGAACGTCCCCTACGACGAGCTCGTGGAGATGGAGCAGATCAACCCGGAGTTCCCGCAGACGGACGTCGCGGTCGTACTCGGCGCGAACGACGTCGTCAACCCGGCCGCGCGCAGCGACACGGCGAGCCCGATCTACGGGATGCCGATCCTCGACGTCGACCGGGCGGGGACGGTCGTCGTCGTCAAGCGGTCGATGAGCCCCGGCTTCGCCGGGATCGACAACCCGCTCTTCTACGACCCGAAGACCGTGATGCTGTTCTCGGACGCGAAGGGCGCCCTCGAGCACATCGCGGCGGCGCTCAAGGACGTATGAGCGGCATCCCGCTGCTCGCCGGCCGCGACGTCGAGCGGGCGGTGCCGCCTGCGCGCGCGCTCGAGGCCGTGCGCGACGGGTTCGTCCGCTACGCGCGCGGCGACTGGGCGATGCAGCCGAAGCTGTACGTGACGAACTACCCGGCGGGCGACTTCCGCGCGATGCCGGCGCTCGGCGGCGGGCACGCGCTGCTGAAGTGGGTGACGTCCTTCCCCGGGAACCCCGCGCGCGGCCTGCCGACGGTCACGGGGCTCGTGCTCGTGTCCGACGCGGAGACGGGGATGCCCGAGGCGGTCCTCGACGCGGCCGCGGTGACGGCGCTCCGGACGGGCGCGGCCGCCGTGGTCGCGTGCGAGACGCTCGGGCGGCGGGACGCGGCGAGCGCGGCCGTCGTGGGCGTCGGGGTCAACGGCGAGGCGGCGGCCCGGATGCTCGCCGCGACCGGCCGCACGCCGCTGCTGTGGGACGTCGACGAGGCGCGGGCACGCGAGGTCGCGGAGCGGGTCGGCGGGCGCGCCGTCCCCCGGGAGGAGGCGCTCGCGGCCGAGCTCCTCGTGACGGTCACGCCGGGGAAGGAGGTGCTGCTCCCCGTCGGCTCGCTGCGGCCCGGGCAGCACGTGTCGCTGATGGGAGCCGACGGGCCCGGGAAGGCGGAGGTGGCGGTCGCGGAGCTCGCACGCGGCCGCGTCTTCTGCGACGACTGGGAGCAGGCCTCCCACGGCGGCGAGCTCGCGGCCGCCGTCGCGGCCGGCGCGGTGCGGCGGGAGGACGTGACGGCGCTCGGGGACGTGCTCGCGGGGACTGCGAACGGACGACGGTCGGAGGACGAGATCACGCTCTTCGACTCCACCGGGCTCGCCGTTCAGGACCTCGCGATCGCGATCGCGGTCCTGGAGCAGGTCGACCGGCTGGACGTGCCGCGCTTCGAGCCCTAGGCGGGGCGCTCGCGCACGGCCACCGCCTCGATCTCGACCAGCTGCCCCTCGTAGCCGAGCGCGGCAACGCCGAGCAGCGTGCTCGGCGCCCCCGCCAGCGGGGACGAGCGGACGACCTCCCAGACCTCCACGAGCGGCCCGCGGCCGTGCCCGGCCACGACGTAGACGGTCGTCTTCGCGACGTCGGCAGGCCCCGCGCCGACCTCGTCCAGCGCGGCCAGGAGGTTCGCGATCACACGGCGCGCCTGCTCGCCGTAGTCGCCGGGCCCGACGAGCGTCCCGTCGTGGTCGAGCGGAACGCCGCCGGCGGTGAAGACGAGGCCGCCGCGCGCCACGGCGACGTGGGCGTAGTCGGGCGGAGGGAACAGCCCGGCCACCACGCGCCGCTCGACCGTCACGCCGCAGCCGCGAGCAGCCGCGTCGGCCGGAACAGATCGAGCATCGGGTCGCGGTCGCCCAGCAGCGCGCGCGCGGTCGCCTCGCCGCACGCGAAGCCGAGGACGTTGCCGTGCCCCGAGTAGCCGCCGGCGACCCACACCCGCTCGTCGTGCGGGTGCGGCCCGACGACCGGGAGGAAGTCGAGCACGAGCCCGAAGATCCCCGCCCAGCGGTGCTCGACGCGCACCGGCCGGCCGACGAGGTCGGCGACGAACCGCTCGAGCGCGCCCTGGATCGCCGGCGTGGTCGTCTCGTCCGCGGTGAACTCGGTGTCGAGGGCGTAGTCGCGGAAGCCGCCGGCGAGCACCCGCCCGTCCGGCGTCTGCTGCCAGTAGTCGAAGCCGTGTCGGCCGTAGTGAGGGCACCCGAACAGCCGCTCCGCGAGCGGCTCGGTGGCGATCATCTGGCCCCGCGTCGGGATCACGAGGCCCTCGAGCTCGCCGAGCAGCCCGCTCGGGTACCCGTCGGTGGCGACGACGACCCGCTCCGCGCCGAGGTCTTCGACGGAGCCGACGCGGTCGTGCTCGCGGAGGTCGACTCCGGCGTCGGCCGCGAGCGCCGCGAGGCGCCGCGCGAACCGCGCCGGCTGGACCGACGCGTCCGGCGGGTGGAAGATCGCCGCGCGGAAGCGCGCGCCGACACGCCCGGACAGCTCCTCCCGCCACTCGGCCGCGAAACCGTCCTCGCGCAGGGCATCGAGCTCGCCGTGCAGCTCCTCGCGCTCCTCGTCGTCGGCGGCGAGACGGAGGCTGCCCGTGCGCCGGAACGCGTCCCCGGCGAGCGCGACCATTCGCTCGAGCGCCTCCTCGGTCCAGCGCCAGTACGCGGCCGCGGCCTCCCGGCCGAGCCACTCGCGCGCCCGGTCGTACGGCATCGCCCCGCCCCGCAGTGCGAAGCCGCCGTTGCGCCCGCTCGCGCCGCCGGCGAGCTCGCGCGCCTCGTGGAGGCGGACGCGCACGCCCGCGCGCGCCAGCGCGAGCGCGCAGGCGAGGCCGGTGACCCCGCCGCCGACTACGGCCACGTCCGCGGCTCCGTCGAGCGGCCGGCTCACCGGCGGCTCGTGCGGCTCGAGCAGCCAGTAGGAGCTCACGCGGCGATCCTAGTCGCACCTCCTGTAGACGCCGTCCGTCACCGTCACCGCGCCGTCGAGCTCGAGCTCGGCGAGGCGCGCCGCCAGCCGCGCGGCGTCCTCGCCGGTGGCCCGCGCGAGTTCGTCCGCGCTCGCCGGCAGCAGCTCGAGCAGCGGGTCGTCCCGCGTGCCTGGCCGCGCCGCCGCCTCGACCCCGAGCGCCTCGAGCACGTCCCCGACCGCGCACAGCGGCGTCGCCCCCACGCGGAGCAGCGCGTTCGTCCCGGCGGACAGGGACGACGTGATCTCGCCGGGGACCGCGAACACCTCGCGCCCCTCCTCCATCGCGAAGTCGGCGGTGATCAGCGCGCCGCTCCGCTCCCGCGCCTCCACGACCACGGTCGCGAGCGCGAGCCCCGAGACGATGCGGTTCCGAGCCGGGAAGCGCCACGGCGCCGGCTCGACGCCCGGCCCGTACTCCGAGACGACGAGGCCGGTCTCCGCGACCCGGGCGGCGAGCCCGCGGTTCGCCGCCGGGTAGTCGCGGTCGACGCCGCAGCCGAGGACGGCGACGGTGGCGCCGCCCGCCTCGAGCGCCCCCTCGTGCGCTCGGGCGTCCACCCCGCGGGCGAGCCCGCTGACCACGACGAGGCCGCCGGAGGCGAGCTCCCGCCCGAGCCGGCGCGCGACCTCTGTCCCGTAGCCGCTGCACGCACGCGCTCCGACGACCGCGACCGCCGGCCGCGCCAGCAGCTCGAGCCCGGCTGCGCCGCGCACGAACAGGCCCGCCGGAGGGTCGTGGATCGCCCGTAGCAGCGGCGGGAACGCATCCGCCGAGCGGGGGACGAACCGCAGCCCGCACGCCTCGAGCTCCGCGCGGAACCGGCGCTCGTCGAAGCCCGCGGCGAACCGGCCGAACCCGGGCGCGCGCGGGCCCTCCGCGGCGTGCACGGCGGCCGCGAGCTCGCTCACGGCCCCTCGAGCTCCCTCGGCGCGCGGTACGAGAGCGCCTCGGCGACGTGCTCCGCCTCCACGGCGCCGGCACCCGCGAGCGCCGCGACCGTCCTCGCCACCCGCGCCACGCGCGCCCGTCCCCGGCCCGAGAGGGGCAGGCGCTCGACGGCGCGGTCGAGGAGCGCGTCCGCCTCGCGCGTGCGCCGCAGCGGCGGGCCTGCCAGTCGCTCGCGCG
>DATHTC010000102.1:0-2761 GCA_035463735.1 Gaiellaceae bacterium
CCTTGAGCAGGTAGCCGGAAGCACCGGCACGGAGCGCCGCAAGCAGGTCGTCGTCGTCACGAGAGACGGTCAGCATCACGACCTTCGTCTCCGGCAGCCGCGCCGTGATCTCCCACGCTGCTGCGATCCCGTTGCCCGGCATCCGGATGTCGAGCACGCAGAGGTCGGGCCGCTCGCGAGTGGCGGCGTCGACGGCCCCGGCGGCGTCGGCTGCCACCGCGCACACCTCGAAGCGGCCGTCGGACTCGAGCGTTCGGCGAATGTCCTCGCGGGTCGGCGGGTGGTCGTCGGCGAGGAGGACGCGCGGCGTCACCGCAGCTCGACCTCCACGGCGGTGCCCGCGCCGGGACGGGCGCGCAGACTGAACGCGGCGCCGATCGCCTCGGCCCGCTCCCGCATGCTGACGAGCCCGAAGCCGGTCGCCGTGCGCGGGGCGTGCGGGTCGAAGCCGACGCCGTCGTCGACGACGCGCATCCGGATGCTCCGCCCATTCGACAGCTCGACGCGGACGCCGCGCGCGCGGCCGTGGACGGCCGCGTTCGCGACCGCCTCGCACGCGATGCGGATCAGCGCCTCGCGCCGCTCCGCGTCGAGGCGGATCCCGCGCGCGAGCTCGAACGAGACGTCGAGGCCGGTCCGAGCAGCGACGTCCTCCGTGGCCTGGGCGAGCATGTCCTCGAGCGGCTCGTCGAGCGGCCGGGTGAGGGCGGCGATCGCGCGCCGCGAGTCGGCGAGGCCGCGGGCGGCCGCGGCCGCGATCTGCACCGCCGGCCCGTCGCCCGCCGAGGAGGCGAGCCGGCGGGAGGCGCGGTCGATGAACGCGAGCTCCTGCGCGACGCCGTCGTGGAGGTCGCGCGCGATGCGCCGTCGCTCCTCGAGCACCGCGGCGCCCGCGAGGCCGCGCCAGTAGCGCTCGATCTCGATCGCCGCGCCCACGAGGAGCACGAGGTAGAAGGCGAGGCGGAAGAGCGTCCCGGTGTACACCCACTCCGTCTGCACGGGCGGGAAGAGAAAGGAGTGGAGCCGGCCGAAGGCGCCCACGATCATCGCCACGGCGAGCCACGTGAGCAGCGCGTCGTCCGGCCGGCGCGCCGCGTCGCGGGCGAACCCGACGGCGGCCGCCGCGAGCCCGACGACGGCGCCGACAGAGACGACGACGAAGACGGCGTGCCGGGAGACGAACGGCGTGCTCGGGTCCTGCGACGCGAGCTCGGGCTCGCGCGGGAACGCCTCGAAGAGAACGTCGAGCGCGGTCGCGAACAGGAGCGTGAGCCCGACGCAGAGGAGCAGTCCCGCGGCGGTCTCGCCGCCCGAGCGCACGAGGCGCGTGTCCGGCAGGAACGCGGCGACCGCGAGCACGACGATCCCGGCCAGGCTCGCCCCCCACGCGAGCTCACGCATCGGCTCCCAGGGCCCGGCCGCCACGTTGACCGCCGAGAGGGCGCTCGAGGCCGCGAGCGTGAGCAGCCCCGCCGCGACGCCGAGGTGGTCGAGCCGGCGGCTGCGGAGGAACCGGCCGATGAAGATGTAGGCGACGACGACCGCGATCAGCACGGCGGTCGTCTCGATCGCGACCCGCAGCGAGGGCGCGCGGTAGGCCCACCGGAGGTCCGGGAGCGTCGCGATCGCGAGCGTGGCGAGACCCGCGACGAGCGCCACAACGCCGCAGAGCGTCCTCGGACGTACCGCCACGCTGTCCTCCCTTCCCGAGCGCATAGCCTACTCCCGAGTGACGGCGGTCGACTGGTGTGCGCTCGCGGTCGTCGCCCTCGCGGCGGTGCTCGGGATGCGGAAGGGCCTCGTCGCCGGCGCGCTCGCGCTGGCCGGCGTCGCCGTCGGCGCCGTCCTCGGCAGCCGGCTCGCTCCGGCGCTGCTGCCGGGCGGCGACGCCTCCGCGTACACGCCGCTCGTCGCGCTCGCGGGCGCGGCGGTCGGTGCGCTCGTCCTCGAGACGGCGGGCACGCTCGCGGGCGGGGCGCTCCGCCGGTCGCTGCGCCTGACGCCGCTCGCACCGCTCGACGCCGGCGGCGGGCTGCTGCTCGGTGCCGCGGCCGGCCTCGCCGCCGTCTGGGTCGCCGGTGCCGTCGCGCTCCACGTTCCGGGTCAGCCGGACCTGCGCCGCGCAGTGCAGCGGTCGGAGGTGCTCGCCCGGCTCAACCACCTCGTCCCGCCGGCACGGCTGCTGGACGCGATCCAGCGCGTCGACCCGTTCCCGGCGATCACCGGCCCCGCCGGGCCGGCCGAGCCGCCGGACCCCGAGACGCTGCGCCAGCCCGGCGTCCGTGCAGCCGCGCCGAGTGTCGTTCGCGTGCTCGGGACCGCCTGTGGCCTGGCGGTCTCCGGGAGCGGCTGGATCGCCGGGCCGGGGCTCGTGGTCACGGCCGCGCACGTGGTCGCCGGCCAGCGGGACACCGTCGTCGATCCGCCGTCGGGCGGACGGCGCCGCGCGCACGCCGTCGCGTACGACACGGACAACGACGTGGCCGTGCTGCGCGTCGACGGCCTCCGCGGGCGGCCGCTGCCCCTCGGCGACGGCGCCGCCGGCCGTGCGGTCGCGATCCTCGGCTACCCCGAGAACGGCCCCTTCACGGCGGTCGCCGGCAGGATCGGAAGGACGGCGACGGTGATCTCGCAGGACGCCTACGGCCGCGGGCCCGTGCGCCGTGCCGTCACCGCGCTGTCCGGGAGCGTGCGGCACGGGAACTCCGGCGGGCCGGCGGTCGACGCGTCGGGCGCCGTCGAGACGACGGTGTTCGCCTCG
>DATHTC010000103.1:0-5207 GCA_035463735.1 Gaiellaceae bacterium
TGATCGAGGTCGGGAAGCGGGACGTCGCCGAAGGCGGCGGCGCCGACGGGTAGGGATCACCCGCCCGGCTGGAAGTCCTCGGGGGAGACGTCCTCGAGGAACTTCTTGAACTCCTCGACGACCTCCTCCTCGTTCACGTCCTCATGCTCGAACTCGATCGCGCTCTCCTCGATGACTGACTCGGCGGCGAAGATCGGCGCGTCCGCGCGGACGGCGAGGGCGATGGCATCGCTCGGGCGGGAGTCGATCTCGATCTCGCTCCCGTCGACCGCGACGGTGATCAGCGCGTAAAAGGTGTTCTCCCGCAGCTCGGTCACGGCGATCTTGACCACGCGGGCCTCGAGCTGGGCGAGGATGTCCGTAAAGAGGTCGTGCGTCATCGGCCGCGGTGTCGCGGCGCCTTGGAGCTTCATGAGGATGGCGGCGGCCTCCGGATGGCCGATCCAGATCGGCAGGAACTTGTTGCCGTCGGCGGTCTTCAGCAAGACGATCGGCTGCTTGCCGACCATGTCGAAGCTCACACCGTAGATCACCATCTCCTGCATGGGCGAGGCCTCGTCTGATCATAGCCACGCGCCTCTGAGACGGAATCGCCACTCCCCGGCCGGCGGGGCCCCGGAGCACGCGGAGATGGGCGATCCTGGATTCGAACCAGGGACCTCCGCCTTATCAGAGCGGCGCTCTAACCGACTGAGCTAATCGCCCGCGCGGACCGGATTGTAGCCGCCGTGCACCTGCGCGTCGGCCTCCCCCGAAGCGGGTTTCGCCCCCGGGCGCCTGAGCTATCCTCGGACGAAGGGACGGCTGGCGCGATGCACGAGATGGTCATCTACGGCGTGAGCTTCGACCTGGTCGGCAAGCAGCCGATCGTGTTGCTGAAGACGGCGGACGGGAACAAGTTCCTGCCGATCTGGATCGGTCACCCGGAGGCTGCCGCGATCCTGATGAAGCTCCAGAATGCGTCCACCCCACGCCCGATGACGCACGACCTCTTCACCGACGTCCTCTCCCAGCTGGACGCGCGCGTCGTCCGCGTCACCGTCACGGAGCTGCGCGAGAGCACGTTCTTCGCGCAGATCACCGTCCAGCAGGACGGGTCGGAGATCGAGATCGACTCGCGCCCCTCCGATGCGATCGCGCTCGCGATCCGCGTCGATGCCCCGATCTTCGCCGCGGACGACGTGATCGAGGAGTCGGCGATCGAGTTCGAGGGCGAGGAGGTCAACGAGGAGGAGATGGTGGACGAGTTCAAGAAGTTCCTCGACCGCGTCTCCCCGGACGAGTTCGCCCAGGAGCCCGACGACTCGTAGCGGCCCGGCTGCGTGGCGGCACGTCCTCGCCGTCGCGCTGCTTCCGGGAGTCGTCGCCGGCGTCGTCCCGGCGCTGATCGTGGCCGCCTATGGGACGGAGGTGGGCTGGGGGCTGCCCGCGCCGCTGACGCTCCTCGTCGCGGCCGCCGGCGTGATCCTGATCGCGGCGGGTCTCGCGCTCGGAGGGTGGACCGTGGCGCTGTTCGCGCGGGTCGGGCGTGGGACGCTCGCGCCGTGGGATCCCACCGCGCGGCTCGTCGTCCGCGGGCCGTACCGGCACGTGCGGAATCCGATGATCAGCGGCGTCGGCGCGGTCGTCGCCGGTGAGGCGGCGCTGCTCGGCTCGGTGCCGCTGCTGGGCTGGCTCGCGGCCTTCGCGGCCGTGAACGCGGTGTACATGCCGCTCGTCGAGGAGCCGGGCCTGCAGCGCCGCTTCGGCGCCGACTACGACCGCTATCGCGCGAACGTCCCGCGCTGGCTGCCGCGCCTCCGGCCGTGGGAGGCGCGTCCCGACGGCAGCGTCAGCTGACCTCGCGCTTCGTCAGCTCGAGGACGTGCCCGAAGAGCTCCCGCAACCCCTCGTCGGAGAGCGGGCCGCGGTTCGCGCGCAGTAGGTACTGCAGCATCCACTCCTCCCGCTCGGGGTCGAGGAAGCCGATCCCGCGCGACTCCTTGTAGGCCTTCAGCCGCGCGACGAGCTTCAGCCGCGCGTTCACGGCGTCGACGAGCGCGCGGTCCGCGTCCGAGATCTGCTCGCGGAGCTGCCTGATCAGGGGGTCCGGCGTGCTCACCAGTAGATCTCCACCACCTGGCCGTAGGTGAAGCGGCCGTACAGCTGCGGCGCGATCCACATGGGCACGCGGATGCAGCCGTGCGAGGCCGGGTACGCGGGCACGTCGGGATACCCGTGCACGGCGAAGCCGCGAAGGAAGTACATCGGGTACCACAGCACCCAGTCCCAGCCGGGGTTCTTGCGGTAGATCCGCCACCGCCCGATCGGCGTGTTCCCCGTGGCGCCGGTCGAGACGTGGACGATCGTCTCCACCCGTCCGTCCTCGACCATGAGCAGGTACTGCCGGCCCTTGCTCACCTCGATGTGGGTCCCGCCCGAGCGCGGCATCGGGGTTCGGGCCGCGGCCAGTCGCCGCCACGTCCGGGGGTCGACGCGGCCCGTTCGCGGCAGGCGCTCGACGGCCTGGAACGCGAGCACCGCCTGCACGGTGTCGAGCGCGTAGGCGGCGTCCACACGCGGCAGCGCGTAGCGGAGCTCGCGCAGCCGGCGCTCGAGGGCGCGGACGCTGGCCCCGCGGGAGCCGAGCCCGAGGTTCGGGCGCGCGACGGCGGCGGAGAGGGCCCGCCCCCTCGGCCGCGCGTACCCCGCCTCGGGGACGACGTCGACGCGGATCGCAAGGGTCGCCGGCGTGCCGGAGGGGAGCCGGATCGTCGCCGTCTGCCCGTACGTTCCGGAGACGACGACACGCCGGCCGCGGAGGACGCGAACGCGCAGGCGTCCCGCTCCGGCGGGCCGCACGCGAGCGGCGAGACGGAGCGGCGCCCCGACGATCCCGGAGCCGGTCACGCGCGCCTCGATCCGCGGCGTCAGGAGCGTCGCGTCCTCGGCGGACGGAAAGCCGCCCACCCGGGCGCGGAAGGGGCCGCGGGAGAGGAGGCGGCCTCGAAGCACGAACCCGCCGTTCGCCGCCGTCCGGCCGCGCGCTACCGCACTCCGGGGCCCGAGGATGTCGACGCGGGCGCCCGCGACCGGCGGCCAGATCGAGCCGCTGAAGCGACCGCGCGCGCCGTACGTGCCTCGAGCCGGCGCCTCGAACGCCAGCCGGTAGGCCGTGAGCTCCACCGCCGCCCGCGTCTCCTCCCCCGACGGGCCGGCGGCCACGGCGACGGCGCGGTAGACGCCCGCCGAGGCGTAGGCGTGCCGCACGACCGAACCCTCGGCGGTCGTCCCGTCGCCGAGCTCCCAGCGGACGACGGGCGCGTCGGTCTGCGCCGTCAGCGTCACGGCGAGCGGCGCGAGCCCCCTCGTCGTGTCGGCTGAGACGGTGAGCGACGGCGGAGCCGCGGAGGCCGCCGGCGGAAGGCCCAGCGCGGCGACCGTGGCGGCGACTGCGGCTCGCCTCACGCGTCGCCTCCGAGCGTCACGGCGGCGGCGAGCGAGATCGCGTTGAACGCGGCATGCAGCACGATCGGCGGGTAGACGCTGTTCGTCCGCGCGCGCATGAACGCGAGCGCGAGACCGAGGAACAGGAAGATCGGCAGGCCGGTCAGCACGCCGTGCCCGAGCGCGAACAGCACGCCGCTGCCGAGAATCGCGATGCGCGTCCCCCAGCGCGAGAGGAGCGAGAACCCCAGGCCGCGGAACATCAGCTCCTCGACGATCGGCACGAAGGCCGCGACGACGAGCGCGTTCGCGAAGAACGGCGCCGCCCGCTCCGCGTCCCACCCGCTGGGCGTGAGGCCCTGCTCCTCGCCCGGATCCGCGCCGAGCACCCCGACGATGGCAGCGACGATGTAGGTGCCCACGAAGGTCGCGAGCATCAGGCCGGCCGCCGTTCCCCACGAGCGCGGTCGGCGGAGCGCGAGCAGGTCGCGTGTCGATGCGCCCCGCGTCAGCAGGATCGTCACCGTGAGCAGGAAGCCGAACTGGATCAGCGCACCGGCGAACGTCGTCCACTGGTAGAGGGCGTCGCGTGTGCTCTCGCCCTCCGGCTGGTCGATCGCGTAGCGGCCCGCGTAGTTGAGGGTGATCAGCAGCGCGACGACGCCGAGCCAGATCGCGAGGCGGGTTCCGCCCGGGTCGGCGCGATGCACGGTCGTCTCGGTCACGGCCACGGGGACGGCGGGATCCTCGGAAGCTGGGGCTGCCTCGTTCGCGCTGGAGGCAGCCGCTCCTCGTCGGGGATCATACGGACGTGGCCGCGCGCACCTTCACGCCGCAGGAGGCGAACGAGCTGCTCGGGGAGGTGCGGCCGCTCGCCGAGCGGATGGTCGCGCACCGGCGTCGGCTGGCCGCCGCACAGGAGCGGCGCGAGCGCGTGCTCCGGCACATCGCCGGGAACGGCGGCGACGTCACCCCCAGCGAGCTGGCGGAGCTGGTCGAGGAGGTCGAGCGCGAGGCGACGGCGGTTGCTCGCGCCGTCCGCGCGATCACCGAGCTTGGCGCGCAGGTGAAAGATCTCGACGCCGGCCTCGTCGACTTCCCCTCCACGCGGGCGAGCGGCGAGGCGGTGCTGCTCTGCTGGCGCCTCGGCGAGGACGAGGTGGCGTGGTGGCACACGGAGGAGGGCGGCTTCGGCGGCCGGCGGCCGCTGTCGGAGCTCTGAGGATCGCCGCGCGCGGCGTCGAATGGGACGGCCATGGAGCTGTGGGAACGCGCCCTCACCGTCGTCGTCGTGATCGCGGTCTCCGCGGCGATCGCCAAGCTCGTCGACTCGCGGATGGCGCGGAGGGAGCTCGATCCGGGCTCGGTGACGCGGTACCGGGTGCTCCGGCGCAGCGTGATGGCCGTGATCGTCGGCGTGGGCGTGCTCTCGGCGCTGCTCACCATCCCCGCCGTCAGCTCCGTTGCGGGCGCCGTGCTCGGGTCGGCGGCGGTGATCGGCCTCGTCGTCGGCTTCGCGGCGCAGACGACGCTCTCGAACTTCGTCGCGGGGCTCCTGATCGCCTTCACCCAGCCGGTCCGGATCGGCGACCGGATCGAGGTGACCGGGGTCGCCGGCCTCGTCGAGGAGATCAAGCTCACCTACACCTTCATCCGCCTCGACGACGGGTCTCGTCTGGTGATCCCGAACGCTACGCTGGCGACCAACACGATCCGCAACGCGACGATCGTGAACCCGGAGAAGGTCGCGGAGGTCACCGTGCAGGTCCCGCTCAGCCAGG
>DATHTC010000104.1:0-9092 GCA_035463735.1 Gaiellaceae bacterium
CGTCGCGAGCGCGTCCCGGACCGCCTCCCGGTAGGAGAGCTCAGGCATCCTGACGCCGCTGACGCGGCGCTGATGGTGCGGCGCCGGAGGGGACAGTGCAGAAGCACGGCCGCGGAGAGCGACGTGCCGTCAGCGGTGCGAGCGTGCCGCTGAGGCGGGCTCCGCCCGCCGTCAGCGGTGCGCGGTCAGGGGCGTCAGGCATAGACGTTCTTGAGGGCGTCTTCGGGCGCGGGGTCGGTCGCGTCCTCCTTCGCGAAGCGCACCGATTCCTCGACGATCTCGGTCACCTCGCGGTCGAGCTCCTCGAACTCGTCGTCCCCGAGGTCGAGGCGCTCGCGCAGCTTCGCGATCGGATCCTGCGTCTCGCGGAGGGCGCGCATGTCGCCCTTCGGGCGGTAGACCTGCGGGTCGCCGATGTAGTGGCCGGCGAGGCGGTACGTCTGCACCGCCATGAACACTGGTCCCTTGCCGGAGCGCGCGTGCTCGAGCGCCTTCAGCGCCGCCTTGTAGACCTCCGCCACGTCCTGCCCGTCGACCTTCACGGCGTGCATGCCGTACGCCTTTGCGCGATCGGCGATGTCCTCGATCGGCATGTGCTGCGACCGCGGCGTCGACTCGGCCCAGTCGTTGTTCTCGCAGACGAACACCGCCGGCACCTTCCAGAGCTGGGCGAGGTTCATCGACTCGTGGAAGTGGCCGATGTTCGTGGCGCCGTCGCCGAAGAACGCGACCCCCACGCGCGGCTCGCCGCGCAGCTTGAACGCGAGCGCGGCGCCGACGATCTGCGGCAGGCCGCCGCCGACGACGGCGTTCGCGCCGAGGTTCCCCCGCTCGACGTCGTACAGGTGCATGGAGCCGCCGTACCCGCCGGAGCAGCCCTCGACCTTGCCGTAGAGCTCGGCCATCACCTCGTTCGGCGGCGTCCCGGCGGCGAGCGTGTGCCCGTGCGCCCGGTGCGTCGAGGCGAAGACGTCCACGTCCTCGAGCGCCTGGCAGACGCCGACGGCGATCGCCTCCTGCCCGATCGCGACGTGGAGGAAGCCGGGCAGCTCGCCCGCGCGGAAGCGGTCCTCGACCTTCTCCTCGAACCGCCGGATCAGCAGCATCTCCCGCAGGAAGTCGCGTAGCGTCTCCTGCGAGCGCGCACCTCGCTTCTCGACCTTGGCCACGGGCCCAGTGTAGGCGGACCGCGCCGGGGCGGACTCACTAGACTCACGCCGCGATGAACCTCCTCCACCAGTGGCGGCGGCTGGAGGCCGACCTCCCGGCCGGCTGGGGCGAGGCGAGGCTGGCGCTCACGCTCGCGGACGAGCGCCGACGGACACGCGCGGCGGCGCTGCTCGCACCGCTCGCCCCCGGCAGGTCGGGCAACTCCTTCCGCTTCTCCGCCGTGCGCCGGCGCGGCGGGGCCTCGCCCGGGGCCGTCGCGCGTGCCCTCTCCCGCCGCGACGAGGCGCGGATCGGGGGCGAGCTCGAGCTCGTCGCCGCCGACGTGGCGCCGGCCGTCGAGGAGGCCGGGCCCGACTCGGCCGCCGAGTCCTGGGATCGCGAGCTCGCTGGGCTCCCGTCCGACTGGTCGGATGCCTGGGTCGAGCTCCGCTTCACCTCCTCCGACGACGTCGAGCCGGCCGCGCTCCTCTGCGCGCCCCTGAACCCGATGCGGACGGAGGACGACCTCGGCCTCCGTTTCCGCGCTGCGCGCCGGGCCGGCTACGGGGCGGCGGCCGGGCTCGTGCGTCGATGCCTCGAGCGCCTCGACGAGCGCGGCATCCCTGCCCGCGCGAACGTGCTGCGCGCGCTGTCCGAGACCCGTCACGTCTCGACGCAGGGCCCCGTCTGGTACGTCGACGGCAAGGTCGTCTGATGGCGCAACCGGTGTCGTGGAAGGTGATCGAGCACGGCTGGCGGGTCGTCGCCGTCGGCGGCGAGGAGGTCGGCACGATCCACGAGGTCGTGGGCGACGAGGGCGCCGACATCTTCAACGGCCTCGCGGTCTCGCCGGGGTTCCTCCAGAACTCGCGCTACGTGCCCTCGGAGGACGTCGGCGAGATCGTCGACGGCGAGGTGCGGTTACGGCTCGCCAAGGAGCAGTTCGGGCAGCTCGAAGCGTGGCACGGCACGCCCCGGAGCGCCCGGCTCGACTCCGACACGACCCACCTCTAGGCGCAGACCCGCTGCCCGGAGGTTTCGCCGCGCCGAGCGACGGCAACACGACCGGGGATGCTGAGGAAGGCGCTGTGGACGGGCCTGTACGCCCTCGTGGGAGCGGCCGCGACGCTGGTCGCGCGGACGCTCGCCTCCCGGATCTGGCGCGTGGCGACGGGCGAGCAGCCCCCCGCGAAGCGCTGATGGCCGTCGGCGACGAGGCGGTCGACCGCGCCGCGGACAAGCTGCAGGAGACGGCCGACCGCGCTGCGGCCCGTGGCGGCGTCGCAGCGAAGGCCGCGCAGCCGCTGGCCGACGACGCCGCGTTCCTGCGCAAGCTGAAGCCGAGCCTGATCGCGGCGCGCGCCCGCGGCGAGCTGCCGACGGGCCAGCCGCCGGTCGAGGGCGCACCGAACGCGCCGGCGGGAGCGCAACGCGGCCCGCGCCGCACGGGCAACGGGGGGCCGAACCCGTTCGTCGTCGTCGGGGCCGCGCTCGCGCTGGGCGTCTTCCTCGCGAAGGTACTGGACTGGAGGAGCCATGCCCACCCACGCGGCTGACGGCAACGGCAGCCGCAGCGTGGGCGCCGCCGCAAAGCGCGTCGCCGACCACGCCAAGGCGCTGGCCGGGCTCGAGGTCGAGCTCGCCGCCCTCGAGATGAAGCGGAAGGCGGGCGCGCTCGGCGCCGGGGCCGGGATGCTGGCCGGTGCCGCGTTCCTGGCGGCTCTCGCGGTCGGCTTCCTGTTCGCGACGGTGGCGGCGGCGCTCGCCACCTTCCTCCCCACCTGGCTCGCGCTCCTGCTCACGGCCGCACTCCTGCTCCTGCTCGGGGCGATCCTCGCGCTCCTCGGACGGCGCAGCATCCGCCGCGGGACGCCGCCCGTGCCGGAGCAGGCGATCACGGAGGCGAAGCGGACGACCGAGGCGATCAAGGAGCCGGCACACTGATGGCAGGCGGGAACGGACGCACGCCGGAGCAGATCCGGCGAGAGATCGAGGCGGAGCGCGAGGCGCTGGCCGGCGCCGTCGAGGACCTCCGCGGGGGCCTGGGCGAGGCAACGGACGTCGGAGCACGGCTCCGCGAGCGCCTCCCGGCGGCAGCCGCAGGCGCCGTCGGCGTCGGATTCGTCCTCGCCGGCGGCGTCGGCGCGACCATGCGCTTGCTTGCTCGCCGCGGGCGCGAGGGCACGACGAGGGCGAAGCTCGGCCCGTTCCGCCTCGTCGACCGCGGCTGAGCGGCCGCAGCCGCCGCTAGCGCACCCGGAACGACCCCTTCATCTGCGCTTGGTGCGGGTCGCAGACGAAGCGGTAGGTCCCGGCGCGCAGCCGCAGCGTCCACGTGACCGTGCCGCGGAAGGCCACGCCCGTCCGCCGGTTCACGCCCGGGCCGATCAGGTGGTAGTTGTGGATCCGCGAGCGGTCGCGGACGGTGATGCGGTACGTGCCGCGCCCGACGAGGCGCGCGACCGCGCCGGCGGCCGTGCGCGTGGAGATCGTGAAGCCGGGGCCGACGAGGGCCGAGAGCCGCCTCGCGGGCGCGGGCGCGCCGCCGCCGCCAGAGGGCGTCCCCACCGCGAACTGGCCGCGCATCGTCGACGCGTGCGGGTCGCAGACGTAGCGGTACGTCCCGTTCGCGACCGTGATCGTGAACGTCCGCGTGCCGATGAACTCGACGTCCGTGGCGACGTCGACGCCGGGGCCCATGAGGTGGAAGTTGTGGAAGTCGGAGCGGTCGTCGACGGTGAGGTCGTACGTCCCCGGCTGTAGCCGCGCCACGCGCGCCCCTGAGGCGTCCGTGAGCGAGATCGTCGGCCCCGGGCCGACGACACCCCTGAGGACCGGATTCTGAGCGGCTGCCGTGCCCGGTGCGAGCAGCGCGGCGGCGGCGAGGGCGATGGCGAGGCGGAGCGGGTGCACGCGGGACCCCCTTCGGACGACGACGACTCGCCCACAGTACGCCGCCGGCGCCGAGGCGGTTTTCTAGGCGCGGAGCGTGGCGCCGAAGCGGCGACCCACCTCGGCGACGATACGGTCGCGGAGGCGGCGTGCGTCGTCGTCGGACAGGGTCCGGTCGGGAGAGGCGAACGCGACGCGGAGCGCGACGGACTTCCGCCCCTCCCCCACCTGCTCGCCGCGGTAGACGTCGAAGACGCGCACGTCCCGGAGCTCGGGGCCGGCGGCCTCCCGTACTCCCTCGACGAGGTCGCCCGCGGGCACGGACTCGTCGACGGCGAACGCGAGGTCCTGCTTCAGCGCCGGGTACGTGGTCACGTCCTCGTAGTGCGCGACGCCCGGGAGCCGCTCGAGCAGGGCGTCGAGGTCGAGCTCGAAGCCGGCCAGGCCGTCCGCGAGCTCGCGGACGGCGCCGCCCTCCACCTCGGCCGCTCCGGCGCCCGCGGGCCGGAACGCGACGGGCAGCCGCAGCGCCGCGAGCAGCGTCTCGAGCGCACCCTTCGCACGCGCGAACGCACGCTCGCCGGTCTCGGCCGACACCGCAGCCGCGAGGTGCCAGCGCTCCTCCGGGAGCTCCGTGCCGCGCGGCAGGTACACGCGTGCCAGCTCGAACAGGGCCGGGTCGTCGTTCCCGAGTGCCTCGTTGACGCGGACGGCGGCGGCGACCTCCGGCAGCAGCTCCGTGCGCAGGACCGCCTGCTCCGGCGCGGGCGGCTCCGGGAGGCGCAACGCCTCCGGATCGCCGTCCTCGCCGACGAGGGTCGAGGTGTACGCCTCGGAGAAGCCCGCGCCGACGAGCACGTCCTCGACCTTCCGACGAAGCCTCTGCGCAGGCGTGAGCGTCCCGAACATCGCGCTGCGGCGCGGCAACGTGAACGGCACGCGGTCGAGCTCGAAGCGGGCGACCTCCTCGACCAGGTCGATCTCGCGGGTGACGTCGCGGGCGCGCCAGGTCGGCACGGCCACGGTCCCGTCCCCCGGAACGTCGAAGCCGAGCCGGCGCAGGATGCCCTCCTGCTCGCCCGGGGGCACTTCCAGGCCGATCAACGCCGACGCGCGGTCGGGCCGGAACCGGACGACCGGCGGCGCGGGCAGCTCGGCGCGGACGGTGGCCTCGCCGGTCCACCGCGCCCCCGACGTCTCCACGAGGAGCTGCGTGCAGAGGCGCGCGGCGGGCTCGGCGAGGTGCGGGTCGACGCCCTTCTCCCACCGGTTCGAGCCCTCGGTGCGCAGGCGCAGGCGCTCGGACGAGCGGAGGATGCCGACCGGCTCGAAGTTCGCGGCCTCGAGCAGCACCGACGTGGTCGTGTCCGTCACCTCCGTCTCGGCGCCGCCCATGATCGCCGCCACCGCCACCGCCCGCTCGGCGTCGGCGATCACGAGGTCGCGCGGGTCGAGCGTCCGTGCCTGCCCGTCGAGCGTCGTCAGCTCCTCCCCGGGGCGCGCGTAGCGGACGACGATCCGCCCCTCGGCGAGGGCGTCGTGGTCGAAGGCGTGGAGCGGCGAGCCGAGCGCGAGCATCGCGTAGTTCGTCGCGTCGACGACGTTGGAGATCGGTCGCATCCCGGCGGCGGAGAGGCGCGCGCGCAACCACGGCGGCGAGGGCCCGACGCGGACGTCGCGGAACAGCCGCCCGACGTAGACGGGGCACGCCGCCGGCTCCTCGACGATCACCGAGACGTCCTCTCTCCCGGCCGGCGGCGGGTCCTCGCCCGGCAGCGGGGCGAGCGCGACGTCCAGCAGCGCCGCCACCTCGCGCGCGAGCCCGTAGACGGAGAGCAGGTCGGGCCGGTTCCCGGTCACCTCGACCTCGAGCACGTCCTCGGCGAGCGGGAGGACGTCCGCGAGCGGCGTCCCCGGCTCGTACGGCTGGTCGAGCACGAGGATGCCGGTGTGGTCCTGCCCGAGCTCGAGCTCGCGCTCGGAGAGGATCATCCCGCGGGAGACCTCGCCGCGGAGCTTCGCCTCGGCGAGCGGCTCGTCGGCCCCCGGGAGGAGCGCGCCGGGGAGCGCGACGGCGACCGTGGCGCCGGCGCCGAAGTTCCACGCGCCGCAGACGATCTGGCGCGGCTCGCCCTCCCCCACGTCCACGTGGCACAGCTGGAGCCGGTCCGCGTTCGGGTGCTTGCCCGCCTCGACGACGCGCCCGACGAGGAAGCGGCCCAGGTTGCCGTCGACGTCCGGCACGCCGCGGCGCACGATCCGCTCCACCTCGCACGTCGACACGGCCACCCGCTCGGCGAGCTCGCGCAGGGGCACGTCGACGGGGACGTACTCGCGGAGCCAGGAGAGTGGGACCTTCACCTTCAGAACTGCCCCAGGACGCGGAGGTCGTTCTGCCAGAGCAGGCGGATGTCCGGCAGCCCGTGCCGCAGCAACGCGATGCGCTCGAGCCCGAGCCCGAAGGCGAACCCCGACACCCGCTCGGGGTCGTAGGCGACGGGGTCGACGAACTCGTACAGGGCCGGGTCGACCATCCCCGCGCCGCCCATCTCCAGCCAGCCGGAGTGCTTGCACACGTGGCAGCCAGCACCGTCGCAGAGGAAGCACGAGACGTCGGGCTCGATCGACGGCTCCGTGAACGGGACGTAGTGCGTGCGGAAGCGGACGCGCCGGTCGGGGCCGAACACCGCGCGCATCAAGTGGAGCAGCGTCCCCTTCAGGTCCGCGAGCGTGATCCCCTCGTCGATCGCGAGCCCCTCCACCTGGTGGAACGTCTGCGTGTGGGTCGCGTCGACGTTCTCGCGGCGATAGACGCGGCCGGTCGTGATCATGTAGATCGGCGGCCCGCCGCGCGCCTCCATCGTCCGGATCTGGGACGGGGAGGTCTCAGTGCGCAGCATCCGGGTGCCGTCCAGGAAGAACGAGTCGCCGCGCGAGCGCGCGGGGTGCCAGTCCGGGAAGTTCAGCGCGTCGAAGTTGTAGTGCGTCGTCTCGACCTCGCGGCCGTCGACGATCTCGTACCCGAGCCCGAGGAAGACGTCCTCGACCTCGCGGCGGATCTGCGTGATCAGGTGCAGGTGGCCGCGTGGGGGCGCGTCGCCCGGGAGCGTGACGTCGTAGCCGCCGGCCACGCGGCCGCGCTCGAGGCGCGCGCGGGCGTCCTGCTCGGCCTCCTCGAGCCGGCGCCGGAGCGCGTTCAGCGTCATCCCCGTCTCGCGGTCCCGGACGCCTCGGAGCGCCTGCGGGAGCGCGGCCTTGCGCCCGAGGTGGCGGACGTGCGCGGCCTCGACCTCGCCCATCGTCGACGCGGCGTCGAAGGCCGCGCGCGCCTCGCGCTCGTACGCTTCCCAGTCGACGACGGCGCCGTCCACGGCGGCGACTGTAGCGGCTGTGCGGTCGGTCCTCTCCATCGTTCCTCCGGGTACTCGTCGGGGTGCGGAAGGCCCCGGCCGGAGGGCGACGGACGCTAGCTCGCGCGCGCCCCGGTGCCCGACCGGGGCCGGAGAAACAGCGTCGACCTCGTGCGCGACTGCATCCCTGAGAGCATAGCTCCGTGCGCCAGCCGGACACGTCGGAGTACGACAGCATCGCGCGCCTCTACGACCCGTGGAGCGCGTCGGTGACCGAGGACGTCGACTTCTACGTCTCGCTCGCCGTGGAGGCGGGATCGCCGGTGGTGGAGCTCGGGGTCGGCACGGGCCGGATCGCCGTGCCGACGGCCCTCGCGGGCGTGCGCGTGATCGGCGTCGACTCGTCTGCGGGGATGCTCCGCGTCTGCCGCGAGGCGGCCGAACGGGCGGGCGTCGCCTCGCTGCTCGACCTGCGGCTCGGCGATCTGCGCACGCCCTCGGTCGAGGAGCGTGTCCGGCTCGTGACGTGCCCTTTTCGGGCGTACCTCCACCTGACGACCGACGCGGAGCGGCTCGAGGCGCTGCGCGCCGCTCGGTCGCTCCTCCTCCCGGGCGGCCGCCTGGTGTTCGACGTCTTCGAGCCGAGCCGTGACGACGTCGAGGAGACGCACGCGCGCTGGCTCGAGCGTGAGCCGGGCATCTTCGAGCGGGCCGACTGGGACGTCGAAGAGCGGACGCTCACGCTCTCGGTGCGCGGCGGCGGCGACGCCACCACGATGTCGCTCGCCTGGCTCTCGCCGCCCGAGTGGCGCGCCCTCCTCGAGCGCGCCGGCTTCGTCGTCGAGTCGCACCTCGGCTGGTTCGACGGGCGGCCCTGGAGCGGCGGCGAGGACAGCGTCTGGATCGCCGTCCGCCCCGCAGGGTAGGTTCCCCACGTGCTCTGGGCGCTGATCGTCGTCGCGGTCCTGGTCGCCCTGGCGCTCGCGGTCGTCCTCCTCTACAACCGGCTCGTCCGCCTGCGCAACCGGGTCGAGAACGCGTGGGCGCAGGTCGACGTGCAGCTCCGGCGCCGCTACGACCTGATCCCGAACCTCGTCGAGACCGTCAAGGGCTACGCCGCCCACGAGCGGGCCACGTTCGAGGAGGTGACGCGGGCGCGCACCCGCGCCCAGGAGGCGCGCACCGTGGAGGAGCAGGCGCAGGCGGAGAACGCGCTGACGGCGGCGATCGGGCGGCTGTTCGCCGTCGCGGAGGCCTATCCGGAGCTGCGCGCGACCGAGAACTTCCAGCAGCTGCAGGGCGAGCTCGTCGAGACGGAGGAGAAGATCCGCGTCGCGCGCCAGGTCTACAACGACGCCGTGCTCACGTACGAGAACGCGCGCGAGACGGTGCCGACGAACGTCGTCGCCGGCCTCTTCGGCTTCCGCGAGAAGCCGTACTTCGAGATCGAGGAGCCGGTGCGGGAGGCGCCACGCGTCGCGTTCCCGTAGGAGGGCCCGACGGGACGTCGTTCGTCGACGGAGCGCGATGCTCGTCTCGAGGCGAGGACGCAGGGAGCGCCGATAGCCGCCGCTCTCGGCGCGACTGAGGACGCGACCGCGGGGCGAGCAGCGTGCTCGGGCGGCACAACCCGATGTTCCGTCGAGTCCTCCTCGCGACCGTCGTCGCGGCGCTCGTCGCGCCCGGCGCGGCCGCCGCCAA
>DATHTC010000105.1:0-3727 GCA_035463735.1 Gaiellaceae bacterium
CGAGGATCAGGTACCGCTTCGCGGACTCCAAGTCCCGGCTCCTCCGAGGGCACCTGCACGCCGTCCACCAGCTCGACGCCCGGCCACGGGTCGTCGGCGAGCAGGAGGTTCCCGTCCAGGTCGAGATGGTCGCAGAGGCTCGCGAGCTGGGCGCCCGCGGCGATCCCGAGCCCGGACTCGACCATGCACCCGAGCATGACGCCGAGCCCGAACGCCCGCGCGGCGTGCACCATCCGCACCGCCTCGCGGATCCCGCCGGACTTGGCGAGCTTGAGGTTGACGCCGTGCGCGATCCTGGCGCACGCCGCGACGTCGGCGAGCGTGTGGCAGTCCTCGTCCACGTACACGGGCAGCGGTGAGCGCCGCCGCAGCTCCGCGCCGCCCTCGTCCCCCGCCGGGAGCGGCTGCTCGACGTACTCCACGCCGAGGTCGGCGAGCTGCGGGATCGTCGCGAGCGCCTCGTCCAGCGACCAGTACTCGTTGACGTCGACCTGGAGGGGCACGTCGCTCACACCCCGGACGGCGCGCACGCGCTCGACGTCGAGCCCGTCGCGCCCGCCGAGCTTCAGCTTCAGCCGCCGGAAGCGCCCGCGCACGCGCTCCGCCTTCCGCGCGGTCTCGTCGGGGTCGCCGACGCCGAGCGTCCAGGACGTCGGCGGGCCGGCACGACGCAGGCCGAGCAGGCGCCAGACCGGGAGCCCGAGCAGCTTCCCCTGCAGGTCGTGCAGCGCGGCGTCGATCGCCGCCCTGGCGGCCCACTCGCGCGCGGGCAGTCGCCCGAGGATCTCGTCGAGCGCGAACGGGTCGTCGCCGAGCGCGCCGGCGGCCTCCTCCGCGTACGCGAGCGCCGAGTGCGCGGTCTCCTCGTAGCGCTCGATCGGCGCCGCTTCGCCGTAGCCGGTGACGTCGCGGTGGGTGATGCCGACCACGACCGTCTCCGCGACGTCCTGCGCCGAGCGCGCGATCCGGAACGTCTCCGCGAGGCGGAGGGACTGCACGCGCGCCTCGAGCTGCACCCGGCGGAGCCTACTGAGATTGCATCCGCTATCGGCGCCCAGTAGCGTGCGCGCGGTCAGCCCGTCCAGAAGGGGGAGAACCATGCATCGACGCACGACCCGCCTCGTCGTGGCGCTCGCCGCGCTCGCGGTGGCGGCGATCGCGGCGGCGCCCTCGCCGGCCGGGGCCGGTGCGCACGCCGCGCCGATCCTCTGCGGCGGCTTCGAGGAGAGCTCGACGTTCAACAGCGTCGCGCGCCTCGCGCCCACCAGCACCGCGCGCGGCGGGACACTCGTTCGCGAGCGCGACACCCGCGGGATCACCGCCGACTCGGAGATCCCGGGCTCCGTGCCCGCGACGAGCAGCTCGTTCACGACCACGATCCCCGTCTACTTCCACGTCGTCACCGACGGGAGCACGGGGAGGCTGTCGAAGGCGACGGTCAAGGAGCAGATCACCGTCCTCAACCTCTCGTTCGGCGGCTTCTACGGCGGCGACGACAGCGGCTTCCGCTTCCGCCTCGCCGGGCTCGACTACACCGACAACGCGGAGTGGTTCGCGCAGGAGACCTTCGCCGCCGAGGTGGCGATGAAGTCGGCGCTGAAGCGGGGCGACGCGACCGCGCTGAACATCTACTCGACGAGCGGCGGCGGCTTCCTCGGGTGGGCGTACTACCCGAGCATCGTCACGCGGCAGGCCTACCAGGTGCTCGACGGCGTCGTCATGCACTACGGCTCGGTGCCGGGCGGGCCGATCACGAACTACAACCTCGGCTACACGGCCACGCACGAGGTCGGCCACTGGCTCGGGCTCCCGCACACGTTCGAGCAGGGCTGCATCGGCCACGGCGACTACGTCGACGACACGCCCTACGAGGCGACGCCGACGAGCGGCTGCCCCGAGGGGAAGGACACCTGCACCCGCGGCGTCGGCCCCGACCCGATCCACAACTACATGGACTACTCGTACGACACGTGCTACACGGAGTTCACGGCCGGCCAGGGCGAGCGGATGCAGCAGCAGTGGCTGCACTGGCGCGTACAGGTCGGCTACGTGCCCAACTGAGTCGCGAGCGACGACGGGAATGCGAAGGGTCGGCACGCGCCGGCCCTTCGTCCTCCATGCGCCCGGCAGGATTCGAACCTGCGACCTCGCGCTCCGGAGGCGCGCGCTCTATCCCCTGAGCTACGGGCGCGGACGGCAGGAGTGTACCCGCGGCGCCGATGCGGGACCGACCCGCGCAGGCCGAGGTCGAACCAGAGGCCCCAGGCCGCCTGGGTAGGCTCGGCCGGTGGGCCCGCTGCTCCTCTACGTCCGCTCGCTGAACCCGCGTCTCCCCCGCTCCGTCCAGATCCTCCAGGCCGGCGGGCTCGCCAACGCGTTCGGGAACGGACTCGCGATCCCGTTCCTGTTCATCTACCTGCACAACGTCCGCGGGATCGACCTCGGCACCGCCGGGCTCGTGATCGGGACGAACGGCGCGGTCAGCCTCGTCTCCGGCCCGGTGCTCGGCGCGCTAATCGACCGGGTCGGCGGGCGCCTGACGCTCGCGTTCTCGCTCGTCATGATGGCCGTCGGCTACGGCCTCTACCCGTTCGTCAGCGAGCCGTGGCACGCGTTCGCCGCGGCCGCGATCGCCGGCGTCGGGAACGGCGGCTTCTGGCCCAGCCAGTCGAGCCTGCTCGCGGCCCTCGCCGGCCCGGCGCAGCGCCACACCGCGTTCGCGACGCAGCGGGTGATGATGAACCTCGGCATCGGCCTCGGCGGGCTCACCGGCGGCCTGATCGCCACGACGTCGAACCCGCGGACGTTCGAGGCGCTGTTCCTCCTCGACGCGGCGACCTTTCTCGTCTTCGTCGGCGCGCTCGCGTTCGTGCCCGACCCGCCGCCACCCGTCGGGGAGGACGGCCGTCACGAGCGGCCGGGCCGCTACGCCGACGTGCTCCGCAACCGCGTGTTCATGGCGGTGCTCGGCGTCAACTTCGTGTTCGTCACGGCGGGCATGGCCGGGCTCGAGACCTTCCCCGCGTACGCGAAGAACTTCGCCGGCGTGAGCGAGAAGGGGATCGGCGTGGCGTTCTTCCTCAACACGGTCGTGATCGTGCTCGCGCAGCTCCCCGTCGCGCGGGCGCTCGAGGGCCGGCGCCGGATGGCGACGCTCGCGGCGCTCGGCGTCGTCTGGGCCGTGTCGTGGGCGCTCGTGCCGCTCGCGGGCACGGCGCTGGCGGGCGGCACCGCCTTCGCGCTCCTCGCATTCGCGATCTCCCTCTTCGCGGTCGGCGAATGCCTCCACGGGACCGTCCAGGCGCCGCTCGTCGCCGACCTCGCCGACCACCGGCTGATCGGCCGCTACATGGCGCTGTCGGCGTGGACGTGGAGCGTCGGGTTCACCCTCGGGCCGGCGGTCGGCGGCTACGCGCTGAAGCATGCCCCGGAGGCGTTCTGGCTCGTGTCCGGAGTCCTGTGCCTCGCGGCCGGCGCCGCCTCGCTCGTGCTGGAGCGGGCGCTCCCGGCGAACGTTCGGCGGACGCCGGGGCGCAGGCGTGGCGGGGAGGCTTTCGGGGTAGCATCGGGAACCGTGACGGCGACCATGGACGACCCCCTGAGTCCCGATGCCGGCGCTCCCCCGCATCCGGCGCACGCGTCCGCGGGCCTCGAGCGAGGTCGCGGCTCCGCCTGAGCCCCGCCTCGCCGAGCTCACGGCGAACGGCCTCACCTGGATCCATCTCGA
>DATHTC010000106.1:0-2454 GCA_035463735.1 Gaiellaceae bacterium
CCGCTCGATCAGGTCGGCGGTGATCTCACCGAGCTTCGCTCGGGTGAGCTGCAGGTCGAGATGCTTCGGGCCCTCCGCGGTGGCGGTGACGAACGGCAGGTTGATCTGCGTCGTCATCGTCGAGGAGAGCTCGATCTTCGCCTTCTCGGCCGCCTCGTAGAGGCGCTGGAGCGCCATCCGGTCCGCGGCCAGGTCGATGCCCTGGTCGCGCTTGAACTCGGCGACCATCCAGTCGACGACCGCCTTGTCGAAGTTGTCGCCGCCGAGGTGGTTGTCCCCGTTCGTCGACTTGACCTCGAAGACGCCGTCGCCGAGCTCGAGCACCGACACGTCGAAGGTGCCGCCGCCGAGGTCGAAGACGAGGATCGTCTGGTCGTGCTCCTTGTCGAGCCCGTACGCGAGCGAGGCCGCGGTCGGCTCGTTGATGATCCGCAGCACGTTGAGGCCGGCGATCTTCCCGGCGTCCTTCGTCGCCTCGCGCTGCGCGTTGTTGAAGTAGGCGGGGACGGTGATGACGGCGTCCGCCACGGGCTCGCCGAGGTACGCCTCCGCGTCGTGCTTGAGCTTCTGGAGGATCATCGCGGCGATCTCCGGCGGCGCGTACTCCTTGCCCCCGGCCGGCACGCGGACGTCGCCGTTCGGGCCCTGGACGACCTCGTACGGGACGATCTTGTTCTCCTCCGTCACCTCGTCGAACTTGCGGCCCATGAACCGCTTGATCGAGGACACGGTGTTCTGCGGGTTCGTGACCTGCTGTCGCTTCGCGGGCGCGCCGACGAGCCGCTGGCCGTCCTTCGTGAACCCGACGACGGACGGCGTCGTGCGCCCGCCCTCGGCGTTCGGGATCACGGTTGGCTCGCCGCCCTCGAGCACGGCCATGCAGGAGTTGGTCGTGCCGAGGTCGATGCCGATGGTCTTCGCCATGTCGTTCTTTCCTCCCTTGCTGAGAAAATCTGAGTCGGAGGCTAGCAGGTTTCTGGCCGCAGGGAGCGACTCGGGGGCGGCGAACGGAGCGAGGTGCACCATCCGATGAGCAAGATCAGCGCGCGCGCCGACCGCGCCGTCCGCGAGGGACGCATCCTCCGCTTCCTCACCGTCGCCGTCTTCGCGATCGCGATCGCCACCGGCGCGCTGATGACGATCGTCGACAAGGACGGCTTCCCCACCGTCGGTACCGGCGTCTGGTGGGCCGTCGTCACGTTCTGCACCGTGGGGTACGGCGACGTGGTTCCGACCACGCCGCTCGGGAAGTCGGTCGCGGCGGTGGTGATGGTGCTCGGGATCATGTTCATCTCGCTCCTGACGGCGATCGTCACCTCGGCGTACATCGACCGCGCCCGCGCCGAGCGGGAGGCGGCCGAGGAGGCGGTCGAGCAGGCCATGCTCGACACGCTGCGCCAGATCGAGGGCCGGATCGCCGCTCTCGAGCGACGGCTCGGCTAGAGCGAGCGCACGAGCAGCAGCGCGCCGAAGACGGCGAGGAACACGCCGATCACGACGTAGAGCTCGCGCCCGAACGCCGCGCCTCGGGCGCGGGCGCGCTCGCCGAGCGGCCGGGAGTAGACGACGAGCGCTGCGCCCGCGACGAGCGCCACGAGCCCGAAGCCGACGTCGTCCATCAGCGGAAGACCCCGAGCAGCGCCCCGCCCGCCACGACGAGCGCCGCGCCCGCCGCAAGCCGCGCCCCGACGAGCTCGTGGCGGCGGAGCAGCAGCGCCGAGAGCGCCACGCCCCAGAGCGACTCGGTGGCGACGAGGGGCGAGACGACGGTGACACGGCCGCGGTAGTAGCCCTCGAAGAGCGCCAGGTACGAGAGCCCGAAGCAGAGGCCGGCGAGGGCGAAGTCGCGCAGGCGGCGGGGGTCGACGCGACGCCGGCCGATCGTCACGTAGAGCGCGACGACGAGCGCGCCGGCGGCGAGCGTCGCAGCCGCCGCGGCCGCCGGCGGCGCCGCGTCGGCGTCGACGGCGAGCCAGCGGACGAGGTTGTCGCGCGTCGCGAACACGAGCGTGGCGAGGAACGCGAGCGCGAGCCCGATCCGCTTCACGTGCACCGGCCGCCCGCGCTCGCCCACGAGCAGCACGCCGCCGACCACGATCAGCACGGCGCCCGCGAGCAGGCCGGCGTGGAGGGGCTCGTCGAGGAACACGAGCGCGATCGCGACCGAGAAGAGCGGGGCGGTGCCGACGACGACGGAGGTCCGCGAGGGGCCGGCATCGCGCACCGCGAACGTGAACAGGAGCTGCGAGACGCCCGGGCCCAGCAGCCCCGCGAGCGCGAACGGCCACAGCTGGCGCGGGTCGAGCCCCTGCGCGAGCGCGAACGGGAGCGTCACCGCGATCGCGGGGAGGATGGTCAGCAGTGCCCCGGTGTCGGGGTCGCCGCCCCGCGCCAGGGCGAACCGGAGCGCGACGGTCATCGCCCCGAAGAGCGCCGCCGAGCACAGCGCGAGCA
>DATHTC010000107.1:0-6905 GCA_035463735.1 Gaiellaceae bacterium
CCGGCGCCGCGGTGGCGGCCGACGGCGTCGATCTCGTCCATGAAGATGATGCAGGGGCTCGACTGCTTCGCCTGCTCGAAGAGGTCGCGGACGCGCGAGGCGCCGACGCCGACGAACATCTCGACGAAGTCCGAGCCGGAGATCGAGAAGAACGGCACACCGGCCTCGCCGGCGACCGCACGCGCCAGCAGCGTCTTGCCGGTGCCTGGCGGCCCGTAGAGCAGCACGCCCTTCGGGATCCGCGCGCCGAGCGCCTGGAACTTCTTCGGGTTTTCGAGGAACTCCTTGATCTCGTGCAGCTCCTCGACGGCCTCGTCGACGCCGGCGACGTCCTTGAAGCCGATCTTCGGCGAGTCGGGGGTCATCCGCTTCGCGCGGGACTTGCCGAACGACATCACCTTCGAGCCGCCGCCCTGGACCTGGTTCATGAGGAAGATCCAGAAGGCGATCAGGATCACGAACGGCAGCAGCGCCGTCAGCAGCGACCACCAGGGCGAGCTGCCGGTGCCCTTCGAGTCGTACTTGATCCCCGCGCCGCGGAGCTGGCGCTCGAAGTTGTACTGCGACTCCTCCGTGGGGTAGTTGACGACGACCTTCGTGTCGCCCTCGCCCTTGAGCTCCGCGGTGATCTGCTGCTTCCGCGGGTCGAAGGTGACCACGTCGATCGACGACGGGTTGCTCTGCACGCGCTGGTAGAGGTCGGAATAGGTCTGCTTCTCGACCTTCTCGTCCCCGCCCGTCAGCGTGTTCATCGCCACCCAGGCGAGGACCACGAGGATGATCAGGGGAAAGAGCGCGCTGCGGAAAAAGCGGTTCAAGGAGACGCCTCGCGACGGAGCGTAGCAGCCCTCTCTCGGGCTGCCCTCCCCCGTTCGGCCTGCCCGGACCCCCTCCTGCCGGGCCCCGTCGGCTAGTGCGTTTCCGGGATCAGGTCGTCGTGCAGGACGGCGACGTACGGGAGGTTCCGGTAGCGCTCCGCGAAGTCGAGTCCGTAGCCGATCACGAACCGGTTCGGGATCTCGAAGCCCGTGTAGCGGACGTCCACCTCGATCTGCCGGCGCTCGGGCTTCGTCATCAGGGCGCAGACCTCCAGCGAGGCCGGCTCGCGGGACTCGAGCATGCGCACGAGGTACGAGAGTGTCAGGCCGGAGTCGATGATGTCCTCGACGATCAGCACGTCGCGGCCCTCGATGTTGATGTCGAGGTCCTTGAGGATCCGCACGACACCGGAGGAGTCGGTCGACGCGCCGTAGCTCGAGATCGCCATGAAGTCGATCTCGCACGGGATCGTGAGTCGGCGCATCAGGTCGGCCATGAAGAAGACCGCGCCCTTCAGCACGCCGATCAGGAGCAGGTCGCGGCCGGCGTAGTCCGCCGAGATCTCCTCGCCGAGCTCCGAGATGCGCCGCTGGAGCTCGTCGTGCTCGATCAGGATCTCGCCGACCCCCTTCTCGACTTCAGTCTGCGACACCCTCGCCTCCCTGGCCGTCCGAGGGCTCCTCGTCCCGGACGGCGGTGATCCCCTCGTGGTCGACGAGGCCGGGGATCGCCACGACCTCGTCCCCGCGCACGACGAGCGGCCACGCCTCTCGCTCGGAACGGGGGATCTTCGCGTCGACGAACACGTCCTGCACCTTCTTCTGTCTGCCCGCGAGCCGGTCGCCGGCCCGCCACCCGCGTACCTTAAGCCCTGGCAGGCCGCTGCTGATCGTCCAGCCGCCCCAGCGCACCGCGCCCTCGAGCGGCCGCGGGCCTTCCTCGAGCCAGACGCGCTCGTACTCGCGCACGGCCTGGACCCCGCCGCCGAGGTCGACGCGCTTCGAGCCGGCCGGTGAGGCGAGCAGCTCCGCCAGCTCGTCCGACAGCGGAGGGCGCTCGCCCGCGAGCCGGAGCAGGTTCGCCCGCGCGGCCGGGTGGAGCTGCTCGAGCAGCGGGAGGATCTCCTCGCGGATCAGCCCCCGCTTCGTGTCGCGGTTCGTCCGGTCGACGCGGAAGCCGAGGCTCTCCGCCCGGCAGTACGCCTCCGTCTCGTCGCGCCAGACCTCGAGCAGTGGGCGCACGACCTGGTCCTCGCGCCGCGGCTTGATCGCCTTCGTGGTGCCGCTGGCCGCGAGCCGGTAGACGACGGTCTCGACCTGGTCGGAGGCGGTGTGGCCCGTCGCGCGCAGCCGGTCGGCGGCGACGGCGTAGCGCAGCTCGCGCAGCTCCGCTTCGGTCTTCCCCACCCCTGGCGCCTCGACCACGTCCGCGCCGAGCACGTCGCGGCAGAACTGCGCGTCGGCCTCCGACTCCGCGCCCCGGAGGCTGTGGGCGACGTGGACGGCCGAGACCTCGTACCCGAGCGCACGCAGCGCGTGCCAGAGGCAGGTGGAATCCGGGCCGCCGGACACGAGGCACGTCACCTCGCCGCCCCCCGGGATCAGGTCGTGCGTGCGCACGAACCGCTCCACGCGCGCGCGCAGCTCGCCGGTGTCCACGCCCCGAGCCTAGCCGTCGTCGGGCCCCGGCATTCGCCCGGGCTGGCGCGGCGACAACAGCGGGGACGGGCCCGGCGGCAGGCGTCGCGCCACGACCGAGGCGAGCTCCATCGCCGCCCACCGGCCAACCCATGCGGCCAGCGCGACCGCGACGATCAGGCGAAGGCCGGCGCCGCGCTCCATCGCCACAGCCGCGCCACCGCGGCCTCCAGCTCGTCCCGCTCCATCGTCTCCGCCGTCGCGTAGCCGACCGGCCCGGCGCGGGAGCCGGGGTCGCGCCCCGCCGCCGCGTCGAGGACGTACCGGATGGGCAGCGCGTGCGCGACCACGAGGATCGTGCGCTCCGGGCGCGCGAGGACGACGCCGAAGCCGCGGGCGAAGCGCGCGGCAGCCTCGGCGCGGCTCTCCCCGCCTCCGGGAGCGGCCTCCTCCGGGCCGTGCGCCCACGCCCACTCGCGGTACCGGTCGAGTGGGTGGCCCTCGAAGCGGCCGACGCGGATGTCGTTCAGCTCCGGTACGACGAGCCGCGGGACGTCCCGCCCGCCGAGCGCGAGCTCCGCCGTCTCCACCGTGCGCCGGAAGGCGCTCGTGACCGCGAGCTCGACCGGCTCCGCCGCGAGCGCGACCCCGAGCTCCCGCGCCTGCGCGCGACCTTCCTCCGTCAGCCCGCCGCACGCGTCGGGCTCCCCGCTGACGAGCCTCTGCACGCTGAAGGTGCTCTCGGCGTGCCGCGCGACGATCGCCCGTTCCACGGCGGCCAGCGTAGACGTGCGCGCTAGAACAGCAGCGAGCGGTACGTGTGCGTCCGCTCCATCCCGACCCGGTCGTAGAGGCGGATCGCGGGCGCGTTCTCCGGCCGCACGAACAGGCACACGGTCGGCACGCGACGGAGCAGCAGCCGGCAGAGGTCCTGCAGGGCCCGCGTCGCGTCGCCGCGGCCACGGGCGCCGGGGTCGGTCCACACCTGCTGGAGCTGCACCGCCGACGGCGTCCAGGCCGACGCCTCCGCCTTGAAGCGGATCACGCCGTCCTCGAGCCACAGCCACGACCGCCCGTCCTCGATCTGGGCGCGCGTCCGCCAGCGGAACCCGTCCGGGTCGACCGCGAGCGGGTCGACGCCGATCTCCTCCTCGTGCGCGGCGGCGCACGCCGGGACGAGCAGCTCGAGGTCGCGGAGGCTCGCCGGGCGGAGGCCCGTGCCGCCGGAGGGCGGCGGCTCGCTCATGGCGTAGACCGGCTGCCCGGGCCGGTCCTCGCGCGGGTCCGGCAGGCGCGGCGCGGCCTCCTCCCACAGCTCGGTGACGGCGCGCTCCTCGCCGATGATCATCCGCGCCCGGCCCCGGACGGCCGCCTCCGCGAACGCGCCGCAGCCCTCTCCGGAGGGGACGACGTTGGCGCCGAGGTGGCACAGCGCCGCGAGCTTCCGTCCGCGCTCGACCCCGCTGAAGCGACCGAGCCCGCGCCGGGCCACGTCCTCGAGGAAGACTCGCTCCACGGGATCCTCGGCGCAGAACTCGAGGATGCGGTCGAGGGTGGGCTCGCGCAGGCGCCGAAGGCCGAGCATGCACGCATTCTCTTGCACTAGAGTCGCGCCCCGTGCCGATCCACGTGAGGGCCAACCCGGGCGAGTACGCCGAGGCCTGCCTCCTCCCCGGCGACCCGCTGCGCGCGAGGTACATCGCGGAGACGTTCCTCGACGACGTCGTCCAGCGGAACTCGGAGCGCGGGATGCTGGGCTACACCGGCACCTTCCGCGGCCGCGCCGTCTCCGTGCAGGCGAGCGGGATGGGCTGCCCGTCCGCCGGGATCGTGATCGAGGAGCTCGTCCAGCTCGGCGTGCAGCGGATCCTGCGCGTGGGCACGTGCGGCGGGCTCCAGCCGGACCTGTCCATCGGCGACCTGATCATCGCGATGTCGGCCGTGCCCGCCGACGCGACGCCGACGCACCTGATCGGCGGCGAGCCGCACGCGCCCACGGCGTCGTGGGAGCTCGTGCACGCCGCGGTCCACGCGGCGAAGGAGCTCGGGAAGCCGGTGCGCGTCGGCCCGATCGTCTCCAGCGACGTCTTCTACAACCCCGACGGCGGCCAGTACCAGCGCTGGTCGGACCGGGGCGTCCTCGCGGTCGAGATGGAGGCGGCGATGCTGTTCACGGTGGGCGCGCTGCGGAAGATCCAGACCGGCTGCCTGCTGATCGTCAGCGACGTCGTCGTCGAGGGCGAGTTCGTGCGCATCTCGGACGAGGACATGAAGCGCGCGGTCGACGAGATGACCGAGCTGGCGCTCGAGACGGTCACCGGCGACCACTGACCGGCCGGGCCGTCTTCCTCGTCAACCCGGCCTCGGACAACGGGGCCACGGGACGGCGCTGGCCGCAGCTCGCGCACGAGGCGGCGGCCGCAGGCTTGACGGGCGACGCCCTCTTCTCCGAGCGACCAGGCCACCTCGCGGAGCTCGCGCGGCACGCCGCCGACGGCGGTGCGGGCCTGCTCGTGGTGGTCGGCGGGGACGGCTCGGTCAACGAGGTCGCGAACGGCATCGCGCAGCGGGAGGACGTCGAGGTGGCGGTGATCCCGCGCGGGACGGGCTGGGACTTCGCGCGCTCGCAGGGGCTGCCGCGGCCGGTCGCGGCGGCGGCGCGCGCCGCGACGGACGGCGCGGTGCGGACGATCGACCTCGGCCGCGCGACGTACCGCTCGTGGGCGGGTCCCGAGCGCACCACGTGGTTCGCGAACATCGCCAGCGCGGGGATGAGCGGCGCGATCGCGCAGCGCGCGAACGAGACGTCGAAGGCGCTCGGCGGGAAGGTCTCCTACCTGTGGGCGACGCTCGCCGTCTTCGCCCGCTGGCAGAACGACCTCGTCAGGGTCGCCGTCGACGGCGAGGAGCGCCGCGCGACGATGCACGACGTGGTCGTCGCGAACGGCTCCACCTTCGGCGGCGGGATGCGCATCTGCCCAGACGCCGACGCCGAGGACGGGCTCTTCGACGTGCTCGTGATCGGCGACGTCACCAAGCTCGACCTGACGCTGACGATGCCGAAGATCTACCGCGGCACGCACCTGCCGCACCCGAAGGCCGAGCTCCTCCGGGGCGCCGTCGTGACCGTCGAGGCGGACGAGCCGCTCCCCGTCCAGCTCGACGGCGAGCAGCCCGGCACGACGCCGGTCCGGTTCGAGCTCGTCCCGCGCGCGCTGCGGCTCCGGGTGCCCTAGCCCGACCCGAGCGAGCTTCTCCGACGCCGAGCAGAAGCTCGTCGCGTACGGCGCCCGCTTCTGATCGGACGAGGCGGGGCCCCTACCCGGGCGAGCCGGAGCCGGTGGGCTCGGTCGAGCTCTGGTCGGTCGCGTCCTCGGGCTTCGGCTTCGGCGTCGCCCTCCGCCTCGGGGCCGGCTTCGGCTCTTCGGGCGCCTCCGCGGCGGCCTTCCGCGTCGCCGCCTTCGCGCTCCTCGCGCGGGACGAGCGGGCCGCCGTCGCCGACTTCGCCTTCTCCGCGTCGAGGCGCCGTTCGAGCTCTGCCACCCGGCGCTCGAGGTCGTCGAGCCCGCGGATCCGCTTCTGCATCTCGTCCATGCGGTCGCGCATCGACGTCACCGCGCCGAGCATGCGGTCGGCGCCCGGCGTGTCGGTGAGCCTGGCGATCGCCTCCTCGCCGGCGTCGGCGAGCCTCGTGAGGATGTCCTTGCGCGGTCGCGCCATCTTCCGCCTCCCTGTCGAGTGAGCCAGCGGCAGCGTACGGCAGGGCGGGTCAGGCCCGCACGACGACCGGCGTCCCGGGCAGCACGTCGCGCCAGAGGCGCCGCAGCACGTCGTTGCGGACGCGCACGCAGCCGTTCGAGGCAGCCTGGCCGAGCAGCTCGGGGCGGTCGGTGCCGTGGATCGCGATCGGGCCGCCCTGGACCCAGTTCGTCAGCACCTCGGAGAAGGCCGAGATGCCGATCGCGCCGGGGCCGAACGGGCCGCCGGGGTCCGACGGCACGAGCCGCTGGTTCACGTAGTAGGCACCGGTCGGCGTCGGCGTCTGGGGCCGCCCGACGGCCGCGATCGTGGTGAAGACGGGGCGGCCGCGCCGGAAGAGCGTCACGCGCCGCTCGGAGAGGTCGACGAGGACGCGCGTCCGCACCGTCACCAGCCGCACGTCGGCGGCGCGGACCCAGCCGGTCGCGCCGTTCGGCTTCACCGGCAGCTGCACGCGATACCACGCGGGGGCGCAGTCGCGCGTGAGGCGGGCGCCGAGGACCCCGAGGACGGTCGGGACGCCGTTGACGTTCCGGAGCCCGAGCCGCACGAGCGCACGACCGGCCGGAGTGCGCCGCGCAGGCGTGGGACGCGCGACGATCGCGGCCCGGCTCGCGTGCTGCGTCCGCAGGCGGCGGTAGGCGCCGGGCGCGCAGTCGGGCCGCGACCGGACGGGCGTCGTGGCGGGCT
>DATHTC010000108.1:0-2768 GCA_035463735.1 Gaiellaceae bacterium
GCTTGCGCCTCGGCCTCGCTCGCCTCCGCGCGCCCCGCCTGGTCCTCCGCGGCTTGCTCGCTCGCCTGCGCCCTCGCCGCCTCCTGCTCGGCGATCGCGCGCTGCTCCTCCGCTTCGGCGGCACTGCCGCGCGCGGCCTCCTCCGAGCGCTCGGCGGCGGCGCGCTCCGCCTGGGCGACCTCGGCCTGCTGCTGCGCCTCTTCCTCGCTCGCCTGCGCGAGCGCCGCCTGCTCCTGCGCCTCCTGCTCGTTCGCCTGCGCCAGCGCCGCTTGCTCGCGCGCCTCGCTCCGCTGCGCGAGCGCGTAGACGGCGATGCCGCCGACGACGAGGAGGGCCACGAGCGCGCCGGCGAGGATGGCGAGAAGCCGCCTGTGCCGGAGGTCCGCCTCGCGGCGGTGCCGCTCCAGCGCCCGCGCGGCGTCGTGACGGCGGCGCCACGCCGCGACCGCCTCCGCGAGCACGTCGTGGAAGATCTCCACACGCCCGCCGTCGGCCGTGCGCACGATCCGCTCGCGCGTCAGGTCGGTGACGAGCGCGGCGGTGGTGGCGGTGCCGAGCCCGGCATAGCTCGCGAGGTCGTCCAGCCGGTGCGCGATCTTCGTCCCCGACGGCGTGACGAGGTAGGCGAAGAGCGCGGCCGCGGCGTCCCGGTCGGCGGCGCCGAGGCCGGCCAGCGATCGCTCCAGGTGCTGCTCGACGACGTGGGCGGCGCCCCCGAGCCGGCGGAGCGTCTCCCGGCGGAGGACGCGCGAGCCCTCGGCGCGCTCCGTCTCCCAGAGCCGCTCGAGCACCAGCTGGAGATACGGCGCCTCGATCCGCTCCACGAGCGCCGACGGCGTCACGCCGCCGATGCCGGCCGCGCCCGGCTCGATTCGGCCGGCGGCCACCTCGTCCAGCACCGCCTCCACGAGCTCGGGCTGGGCGCTCATCTCGTCGGGGCGGAGCTCGTTCCAGCGCGCGATCGGCCCGAGGATCGCGAGCCGCGCCGCGTCCCGGTCGAGGCGCTCGAGCCGGAGGTAGTTCGAGAGCACCCCGGGAACGGCGGCGCGGAACGCATCGAGCCGGCCCAGCGAGTCCTCGCGGATGCCGATCAGCACGTGCACGCGGAGACCGCGCTCGGTGACGAGCGGCGGGAACTCCGTTGCGAACGAGCCCGCCCCGTCCTCGTCGGCGTGGTAGAGGAACTCCTCCTCGAGCTGGTCGAGGACGAGGTGGAGGTCGCCGCCGAGCTCGTCCGTCCAGGCGCGCAGGCGGTCGGCGAGGCGCCCGCCCGGATCGTCCACCTCGTGCCCGAGTGCTTCCTCGACGGCGGCACGGGCCGCGGCGGCGACGGCGGCGACCGGGTCGCCGGCCCACGACGAGACGATCGCGGCCGCGCTCTCCCCCGCCGCGGACTCGCGCAGCCGCCGCATCACCCCGGCGCGGAGCAGCGAGCTCTTGCCGACGCCGCTCGCGCCGAACAGCACCGTCAGCCGGGACGCGGTGAGATTGGCGCAGGCGACCTCGACCTCGCGCTCGCGGCCGAAGAAGAGCTGCTCGTCGAGCCTCGAGTCGTCGTAGGGCGCCAGCCCCTTGAACGGGCTCGCGAGGCGACCGGCGGCGACGTCCGGAGCGGCGGTCGCCGTCATGTGACCGCCTCCGCGGGCGCGTATGCGAGGCGCGCGACGAGCCGTGCCAGGTAGGGATCGAGCGGCGCGTCGAACAGGTCGATGCCGCGGTGCCGCCAGAAGTCCCGCTCGGCGACTTGCGGCTGCGGCTGGACCGCCCACGACCGGTACGCGGGGCTTTCCTCGCCGAAGACGCGGTGGAGGAAGACGCGCAGGTTCCAGGCGAGCACGCCGTAGCCGAGGAAGAGGAAGTGGCTGCGGCGAAGCTTCGCGGCGAGGGTCACGGGAAGCTCACCGCCCGCGTCACCCGGAGTCAGGTAGCCGATGTAGTCGTCCTCGCTGACGACGAAGCTCTCGCCGAGCCGGCCCTCGGGGTCGACGCCGCCGTGCACCTTCAGCAGCACCGGCGCGTCGCCGAGGGGCAGATCTGAGTACGCGTTGGGGAGGTCGATCACGCGCGGGTCGCCGCCTGCCGGCAGGTGGAGGAACTTGCCCCGGTGACGCCCCAGCGCCAGGTACGAGACGACGTCGAGCGCCTCTCCCTCGGCCGCGAACGCTTGCTCGAGTGCCCGGTCGTAGGTCGTCGACACGAGCACGGGCTGCGGCGCGCCGCGGGCTCGCAGCGTCGCCGGGAGCCTCGCCAGCGTCCGCTGGACCTCCCCCGGCTCGAAGTCGCCCGCGAGGGCGGCGTGGAGCTCGTCGTAGAGCGGCCCGACGCCGGCCGTCATCGCCACGTACTGGGCGACGCGGGCGAGCTCGCCGCGATACTCGGGCGGGCAGTCGAAGCACGTGGCGAGGCGTGCCGCGAGCCTGGCGTCGTCCGGTGCCCGACCGTTCGTCTCGGGAGCGGCGTTGGCGCCGGAGCCGAGGACGAGGACGAGGCGGCCCGCGTCCAGCGCGCGCACGACCTCAGCGAGGTGGTCGTCGCCCTCGCTCCCGTTCCGTGACGGCTCGAGTCCCGCCTCCTGCCGCAGGATCGCCGCGTGCAGGCGCTGGAGCGCGGGCCCCGGCTCGATCCCGAGTTCGTCGACGAGCGCCTGCCGCGCGTCGCGGTACGCGGTCAGCGCCTCGACCTGCCGGCCCGAGCGGTAGAGGGCGAGCATCAGCTGCCCGCGGAGGCGCTCCCGTCGCGGGTAGCGGCCGACGAGCGCCTCGAGCTCG
>DATHTC010000109.1:0-5230 GCA_035463735.1 Gaiellaceae bacterium
GACGGCGTCAACGACGTGCCGGCGCTGAAGGCGGCGCGGCTCGCGATCGCGCAGGGGAGCGGATCGGAGATGGCGCGCAGCGTCGCCGACGTGGTGCTCGTGAGCGGGGACTTCGCGTCCGTGCCGGGGATGGTGGACGAGGGACGCAAGATCCTCCGCAACGTCCAGCGCGTGTCGAAGCTCTTCGTCACGAAGTCGGCGTTCGCCGCGTTCCTGATCCTCCTGATCGGCCTGACGGAGACGGCGTACCCGCTGTTGCCGCGGCACCTCACGCTCGCGGCCTCGCTCACCATCGGGATCCCCGGCTTCTTCCTCGCGCTCGCACCGTCGGACGGGCCGTGGAGCACGTCCGGGTTCCTGCGCGACGTGGCCAGGTTCGCGATCCCCGCGGGGACGGCCGCGGCGCTGGGCGTGCTGTCGGCGTACCACTTCGCGCTCAACGTGGTCCAGCTGCCGCTCGTCGAGGCGCGGACCGTGGCCACGTCGGTGCTCGTCCTGCTCGGGCTCTACTTCGTGCTCGTGCTCGAGGCGTCGGGGACGAGGCGGCGTCGCTACGCGGTCGGCGGCCTGTGTGCGGCGATGCTGCTGCTGTTCCTGCTCGTGCTCGCGTTCGGCGGCACCCGCGACTTCTTCGACCTCGTCGTGCCGGGGTTCTGGTCGCTGATCGCGATCGCCGGCGGCACCGCGCTCGCGATCACGGGCCTCATCTTCACCGACGAGCGCTTCGTGGCCGACCTGGGCGTGCCCCCGTTCGTGCGCGGGGCCGCGTCCTCTCCGAGGTGATGCCTTGTCAGGACGGGACGTGTCTGGGGACAGTCCCTAGGTCTGTCCCCAGACATGGCCGATCGGTGCCGACTCTGTAACGATCCGTCCACGGCGGCGGCGCGCCCGACGGGGGCTACGATGTCGCGATGGCCGTAACAGCCCAGCCGAAGCTGGACGCGCGCGCGATTCGCGCCGACTTCCCCATCTTCGAGCAGGAGTTCCACGGCAAGCCGCTGGCGTTCCTCGACTCGGCCGCGAGCGCGCAGAAGCCGCGCCAGATGCTCACGGCGATGACCACGTTCTACGAGACCTCGTACGCGAACGTCCACCGCGGCGTCTACCAGCTCGCGGAGCGGGCGACCGAGGCGCTCGAGGCCTCCCGCGAGAAGGTCCGGGCGTTCCTCAACGCGCCGTCGGCGCGCGAGATCGTCTTCACGCGCAACGCCACCGAGAGCATCAACCTCGTTGCGTACGCGTGGGGGCTGAACGAGCTCGGGCCCGGCGACGTCGTCCTCGCGACGGAGCTCGAGCACCACTCCAACTTCGTCCCCTGGCAGTACGTCGCGCGCCGGACCGGGGCCGACTTCCGCCTGATCCCGCTCGACGAGCACGGCGAGCTCCGGCTCGAGGCGCTGGACGAGCTCGAGCGCGGCGGCTCGGTGAAGGTCGTGGCCGCGGGCCTCGTCTCCAACAGCCTCGGCACCGTGAACCCCGTGGAGAAGCTCGCCGCGTGGGCGCGAGACCGCGGCGCGATCACGGTCGTCGACGCCGCGCAGGCGGCGCCGCACCGCCGCGTCGACGTGCAGGCGCTCGGCTGCGACTTCCTCGCCGTCTCGGCGCACAAGCTCTGCGGGCCGAGCGGCGTCGGCGCCCTCTGGGGACGCGCCGAGCTGCTGCAGGCGATGGAGCCGTTCCTGCTCGGCGGCCACATGATCCGCTCCGTCGGCGTCGACGCGACGACCTGGGGGGAGCTGCCGCACAAGTTCGAGGCGGGGACGGCGCCGATGGCGGAGGCCGTCGGCTTCGCCGCCGCGATCGACTACCTGGAGGGCATCGGCCTCGACGTGATCGCGCAACACGAGCACGACCTCCTCGCCTACGCGCTGGAGCGGCTCGCCGAGCTGCCCTGGGTGACGGCGTACGGCCCGCCCGCAGACCACCGCGCCGGGATCGTGTCCTTCAACGTCGAGGGCGTGCACCCGCACGACGTCGCCCAGATCCTCGACCTCGACGCGGTCGCGATCCGCGCCGGCCACCACTGCTGCCAGCCGCTGATGAAGAAGCTTGGCGTCGCCGCGACGAACCGTGCGAGCTTCTACCTCTACACGCTCCCCGAGGAGATCGACCGCCTCGTCGACGGCCTCCACCGCGTCAGGCAGGTGTTCGGGTGAGCGGCGAGTTCGACCAGCTGTATCGCGAGGTCATCCTCGACCACTACAAGAACCCGCGCGGGCACGGCGAGATGGCCGACCCCGACGCGGAGGCCGAGGGCGTGAACCCGCTGTGCGGCGACGAGGTCTCGATCTACGTCCGCTTCGGCGCCGACGGTGAGACGATCGACGAGGTGCGCTTCTCCGGCCGCGGCTGTGCGATCTCGCAGGCGGCGACGTCGATGCTCACCGAGATGGTGCAGGGTCGGACGGCGACCGACGTCGCCGAGCTCCCGAAGGAGGAGCTGCTCGAGGAGGTCGGGATCCCGCTCACGCCGGTCCGCCTCAAGTGCGCGCTGCTCGGGCTCGGGACGCTGAAGGTCGCGCTGCACAAGGCGAAGGGGACACCCCTGCCGGAGGAGTGGCAGGGAATGGCGAGCGAGCTGGAGCTCCGCTAACCCCCCTCGTGGACGTGACCGTGTGCCCCGTCGAGGCGCTCCCGCCCGGCACGATGAAGCTCGTCCACGCCGGCCTCGTCTCCGTCGGCGTCTACAACGTCGACGGCGAGCTCTACGCGCTCGAGGACCGCTGCTCGCACGACGACGGCCCTCTCGTCGAGGGGGACTGGGAGCCCGACGAGGCGGTGGCGATCTGCCCGCGTCACGGCGCGCGCTTCGACATCCGCACCGGCCGCCCGCTGTCGTTGCCGGCGTACGAGCCGGTCGAGACGTTCGCCGTCCGAGTGGAGGACGGGATGGTCGTCGTCGCCGTCTAGCGGTTCTCGCCCTCTCGACGACGCACCTCTTCCACTAGGAGAGCTTTGCGCGGATCTTCCGCGCAGTCGTCTCGGGGTCGTCGACGGTGAGGGTGACGCGCCGGTAGCGCCAGCCGTCGCAGTCGATGACCACGGTGCGGTCGCGGTCGTCGACGTCGAAGAACTCCCACTTGCCGCCGACGCGGAAGCGTCCCTTGCGTGTCTCCCCGAACGGTCCGGCGTTCACGCCGACGCGCCACGCGAACGACCCTGGCAGGGACGCGGTCCCGATCGAGACGCCGCGGATCTGCGCGTAGGGGATGCGCAGCTCGTCCGCGAGCACGGCGAGGCGGGAGAGCCCCGTGTAGCGCAGGACGAGAGCCTCGTCGGTGAGGTCGATGCGGCGCGCCACCGCCACGGATTCTATGGTTCGCCGCGTGCTGGACGACCGGGTACGGGCCGTGCTCGAGCGGCTCGAGCGCGAGGACGCGGCCGAGCGAGCCGCGGGGCTGCCTGCGTCGCAGCGTGCACGTCAGGTGGCGCGGACGACGGGGCAGTTCCTCTTCTCGCTCGTGGCGCCGCAGACGGACTGCGAGGTGCTCGAGCTCGGCGGGTCGCGCGGCTATTCGGCGATCTGGCTCGCGGCCGGAGTCCGCCACCTCGGTGGGCGCGTGCTGTCGCTCGAGTCGGACCCCGTCAAGTGCGAGACGTGGCGCCGGAACATCGCGGACGCGGGGCTCGAGGAGTGGGCGGAGCTGGTGGAGGGCGATGCCCGCGAGACGCTGCCCGCGATCGACGACGTGTTCGACGTCGTCTTCCTCGATGCGGAGAAGGAGTTGTACGAGGAGCTGTTCGGCCTCGCCCGCACGAAGCTCGAGCCGGGCGCGCTCGTGGTCGCCGACAACGTCCTCTCGCACGTCGACACCCTCGGCGCCTACTCGCAGGCCCGCCAGGAGGACCCGTCGCTCCTGAGTGTGACGGTCCCGCTCGACCGGGGGCTGGAGCTGACGACGATCCTCCGCTGACGCGGCCCCGTTGGCCATGTCTGGGGTCTGTCCCCAGCCATGGAGGGAGGGGGCATGGGGGAACCGCCAGGTTCCCCCGAGAACCGACGCGCGGGATCGCAGCCCGGCGGAAGCCGGGCGCATCCCCGCCCGTCCAACCACGTCGGCCCCGCTGACCCGGGCACCACGGCCGGAGCGCCCGCCGCGGGAGCGGCGCGCGCGGAGGCCACTCGAGGAGGTGCCCTCCGGTGCGCCCACGAGACGAGGCCATGGAGGCCGAAGCGCGCTTCATGCGCGCGAGAGGCCACAACGACGCCGCACCAAGGTGCGAAGGAGGGGGCCCACGGGGGAACCATGGGTTCCCGCGTGTAACGGCAGGTGTGTTCGGTATCCTGCGGTCTACCGCGGAAAGGAGGTGGTCCGGGCAGTGGAGATTTCCAGTACGGGCAGTGGAGGTACCAGCGGGTAGAGGCGTGTCCCCGGGACCACCGGGAATCGCCTAGCCAGCGTGGGGGACTCGCGTTTTCGCGCCGCCGGTCGTAGACCGAGCCGGAAGCGCCTCTACCAATCCACCGCTGGTCACCGGATCGAAGGGCCGCCTCGTGCGGCCCTTCGTCTTTCTCGCGTTACCGGCGTCCGGCCGCGACCCGGCGGAGCTGCTCGTCGAGCGGCGTCAGCGGCACGCCGAAGAGCTCGACGACCTGGCGCACGTCGCCGGTGTTGTCGCCGCCCTCGAGCATCAGCAGCTCCTGGCGCGTCACCGGCGGCTTCGGCAGCAGCTCGAGCACGGGCGCCTGCAGCCGCATCAGCCCCATCGGCACGTGGACGGTCGGCCGCCGCACGCCGAGCGCCAGCTTCAGCCGCCGCCAGAACTCGTTCCAGTCCACCGCGTCGGGCCCGGCGACGTCGATCGTGCGGCCCGCGGCGGCCGGCTCGTCGACGGCGCGCACGACGATCTCGGTGTAGTCGTCGATCCAGATCGGCTGGATCCGCTGCGTGCCGCTGCCGACGATCGGCGTCACCGGCATCAGCCGCGCGAGGCGCACGAACAGCGGGAACGCGCCTCCGTCGGGCGCGGCGACGAAGCTCGGCCGCAGGATCACGTGCTCGAGCCCGGACGTCGCGACCGCCTCCTCCGCGTCGGCCTTCGCGCGGAAGTACGGGATCGTCCGGCGGGAGTGCTCGTTGAGGCCGAGCGCGCTGACGTAGACGAACCGCCGCACCCCGGCCGCACGTGCCGCCTCGATCGCGGCCCGGGTGCCGCCCGCGATCACGCGGTCGAAGTCCTCCGGCTTGCCCTGGAGGATCCCGACGAGGTGGACGACGGCGTCGATGCC
>DATHTC010000110.1:0-6070 GCA_035463735.1 Gaiellaceae bacterium
TCGGAGAGGAGGTTGAGCCCGAGCTCGGGCAGAGCGCCCGCGGCCGCCAGCGGCGCGGCGAGCGGGAGGAACGCGAGCGGTGCGAGCAGCGCGAGCAGGTACCCGAGGTCGCGGAGCTCGAGCGCGGGCGACTCCAGGCGCCCTGCGAAGCCGGCAGTGGCCTCGGGGCGGAAGTGCGGGACGACGGCGAGCGCCGCGAGGAGCGAGACTGCCGTTCCCACCGCTGCGATCACCGCGCCCTCGCGGCGACGGCCGCGCGCGAGTGCGTCCCAGGCTCCAAGCCCCGCCACGGCCAGCCCCACGTGCTCCTTGGTGGCCATCGCGAGTCCCGCCGCGACCGCGAACAGGAGCAGGCGGCCCGCGTCGAGGAAGAGGAACGCCGCCAGCAGGAGCGGCGTCGCGAGCGCGACCGGATGGAAATCGGCGAGCGCGGTCCAGCCCAGCGCAGGCACGAGCAGGTATGCACCCGCGAGGGCCAGCGCCGCCCGCTCCGACGGCAGCCACCGCCGTGCGAGCCCGAACACGGGCACGGCGCCGAATGCGAGCGCGACGGCCTGGAGGACGAGGAGGGACTCCGGCGACGGCCAGGCGAGCCAGAGCGGGGCGAGGAGCGCGAGGATCGGGTCGAAGTGGGCGCCCAGCCGGGTGAACTGCTCGCCTTCCAGGCTTGTCGCGGCGAGCGGCTCCCCGTGCGCCGTGCTCCAGACGGCCTGGGTCATGTTCCCGAGGTCGAAGCGGCCGGTCTCGAACGACCGGTGGCGAAGGACGGCCAGCGTCGAGAACACCCCGGCCCACACGACGACCAGGACGCCTAGAGCGACTCGAGGAGCGTGCGCCACCGTGCGCCGAGCACCTCCTCCGACGCCCGCTCCCGGTACGCCGCGAGGCCTCCCTCCGCCAGGCGCGAGGCGGTCTCCGGCTCCGACGTCACCCGCTCGAGCGCCTCGGCGAGGGCATCCGGGTCGCCGGGCGGGACGAGCAGCGCGCTCTCGCCGTCGACGAGGAGCTCGCGTGCGGCGGGCGTGTCGGCGGTGACGAGCGGCGTCCCGCACGCGAGCGCCTGGAACGCCTTGTTGGGGATCACGCGCTGGGCCTTGTCGCTGCGGCCGAACACGCCGAGGGCCGCCGCGGCGGCGCGAAGCAGCGCGGGCAGGCGCTCGTACGGCACCCACGGCACCCACTCGACGTTGGCCGGTCGGGTCGAGAGCAGGTGCTCGAGCTGGCCGGAGCCGACGACCCGGAGGCGGAGTGAAGGCCGCCGGCGAGCGGCTTCGAGGATGGTCTCGAGGCCGTGCAGGGGGATCAGCTTGCCGACGAACACCGGAGGTTCCCGCGGCACCCACGGCGGCTCGAACAGGCGCTCCTCGGCGCCGACGAACACGCTCGCGACGCGCTCGCGAGGCAGTCCCGCCAGCCGTGCGAGGAAGGCTGCGCCCGCCTCCGTGTCCGCGACCACGAGGTCGACGCCCCGCAGCGCCGCGCGGTCGAGTCGGAGCAGCGCCCGGGCGGCGAGCGATCGCGGGCCGAAGCGGCCGCGGTCGCCGACGAAGGTGTCCCAGAGCGACACGAGCGGGTTGAAGACGACCGGAGCGCCGCCCGCGGCCCGTCGCGCCGCCGGGACGTCGACGTGCCCGGGGTAGCCGACGAGGACCACGTCGAAGCCTCCCTCCGGTCCCCGCCGGAGGAGCCTCGCCTCTGCGCGCAGGAGCCGCGCCGCGGCGCCCGCGCCGGCGCGCCACGCGCTGTCGTCGCCCTCCCACACCGGCTCGTGCCGCTCGACGACCTCGACGCCGGCGCGCCGGAGGCACGCGATCACCTGCGCGTTCCGCGGGTAGTCCCGCTCGTACGTCCCGAAGTACAGGACCTTCAGAGCAGCACTTCGTCCACGTGACGGTCGGACGGGTCGCGCTCGCGCCGGCGCTGCTCGTGGTGGCTCGTCACGAGCTCGCCGACGAGGCCGAGCGAGAACAGCTGGATCCCGACGACGACGAGCAGCACGCCGAGGGTCAGCAGCGGCCGGTGCCCGATCGCCTCGCCGCCGAGCTTGAGCACGGTCAGGTACGTGAGCAGTGCGAGGCCGATCGCGCCGAGCAGCAGTCCCAGGCCCCCGAACAGGTGCAGCGGGCGCTGCCGGTATCGCCCCATGAAGGTGACGGTGAGCAGGTCGAAGAACCCGCGCAGGTATCGCTCAAGGCCGTAGCGCGAGCGTCCGTGCTCCCGCGGGCGGTGGTTCACGGGCAGCTCGCCGACGCGGAAGCCCTCGTAGTGCGCGAGCACCGGCAGGAAGCGGTGCAGCTCGCCGTAGAGGTCGAGCCCGCGGACGACGTCGGCGCGGAATGCCTTGAGCCCGCAGTTCATGTCGTGGAGGCGGATTCCCGAGACGGCGCTCGCCCCCGTGTTGAAGACGCGGGAGAGCGCGCGGCGCGTGAGCGGGTCGCGTCGGCGCACCTTCCAGCCCGTGACGAGGTCGAACCCCTCCTCGAGCTTCGCGAGCAGGCGGGGGATCTCGGCCGGGTCGTCCTGGAGGTCGCCGTCGATGGTCACGATCGGGTCGCCGCCGGCGTGCGCGAAGCCGGCCGCGAGGGCGGCGGCCTTGCCGAAGCTCCGTCGGAGGCGGACGACGCGGAGGTTGTCGCGCTCGGCATGGAGTCGGGTGAGCGCCGAGAAGGTCCCGTCCGTCGAACCGTCGTCGACCACCACGAGCTCCCACGGCGCGAGCGGGTCGAGGACGACGGCCAGCTCCTCGACCAGCGGCTCGAGCGTCGGCTGCTCGTTGCGCACCGGGACGACGACCGACAGCATCGACCGCTGAATCTAGCCCCTCTCCGCACGGTTACGCTTCCGGGTCTCGTGGGGGCGCTGATCACGATCGAGGAGGCACAGGGCCTCGTCCTCTCGCGCGTCCGCCCGCTTCCGGCGGAGACCGTCTCCCTTGCGGCCGCCGCCGGACGGTTCCTCGCCGAGCCTGCGCGGGCAGTCGTCGACCTGCCGCCGTTCCCGTCGTCGGCGATGGACGGCTTCGCGCTCCGGTCCGCGGACGTGCCCGGTCGGCTGCCGGTTTCCGAGACGGTCGCGGCCGGGCGTCCGGCGCCACGGCCGCTCGCCGCCGGGGAGGCCTTCGCGATCTCGACCGGCGGTGTCGTCCCGGAGGGCGCGGACGCCGTCGTCCCCATCGAGGACGTTGTCGTCGGAGACAACACGATCGAGGTCGAGAACCCCGTAGCCGCGGGAGCGAACGTCCGTGCGCCGGGTCGCGATGCGGACGCCGGCACCGTCGTGGTGGCGGCGGGCGAGCGCGTCACGCCGGGGCGGATCGGGGCGCTCGCGGCCGCGGGGCTGGCGGAGCTGCGCTGCGCGCGGCGGCCGCGTGCCGTCGTGATCATGACCGGGACGGAGCTGCGCCCGCCCGGGACGCCGCTCGCTCCCGGCGAGGTCTACGAAGCGAACGGGGCGATGCTCGCGGCGGGCCTGGCGGCGGCAGGGGTCGACGCGGAGGTGCTCGAGCCCGTCGCCGACGACGAGTCGGCGCACCGCGACGCGCTCGCGCGCGGCCTCGACGCCGACCTGCTGGTGACGTCCGGTGGTGTGTCCGTCGGCGCTCACGACCTCGTGCGTCGCGTGCTCGCCGAGCTCGGCGTCGAGGAGGTGTTCTGGCGGGTCGCGGTGAAGCCCGGGAAGCCGGTCGCGTTCGGCGTGCGCGATGCGACGCTCGTGTTCGGGCTCCCCGGCAACCCGGTGTCCTCGCTGGTCGGGCTCGAGCTGTTCGTGCTCCCTGCCGCCCGGGCGCTTCAGGGCGCGGCCGAGCCGCTGCCGCGTCACGTCGTCGCGGAGCTCGCGTCCCCGCTCGAGCGCAACCGCGTGCGCGACGAGCTCGTCCGGGCGCTCGTTCGTTGGGAGGGTGGACGGCCGCTCGCGGAGCCGCTGGAGGGACAGGAGTCGCACATGATCGTCCGTGCCGCGCGAGCGAATGCGCTCGTGCACGTCCCTCGCGGTGACGGCGAGCTGGCCGCCGGGACGACCGTGCGCTACCTCCCGCTCGACTAGAGGGGCAGCGGCCGGAACGCCGGCGCGCCCCGCGGCGTGACCTTCACCGGCGACGCGTAGGCGATCCACCGCTGCGTCGCGAAGAACCGGGGGTGGCAGGCCTGCAGCGCCAGCACCTCGCGGCGCCCGGGCCGCAGCACCTCGAGCGCGTCCGCGGCCACGATCCGGTGGCCCGTGATCCGGTACTCGAAGGTCGCGTACGGCAGCTCGAGCACGACCCGGTCGCCGCGCCGGAGCCGGTCGATGTGCGAGAAGGGCGCGCCGTAGGTCGTGCGGTGGCCGGCGATGTAGACGAGGCGGCTCTCGCCGGGGAGCGCCGACCCGCGATAGCGCCCCGGGCCCCGCTTCAGCGTGTCGTCGTCGGTTCCCTCGACGACGAGCATGTCGACGTCGATGCGCGGCACGTGCAGGCGGGCGACCGCGTCGCCACGCTCGAGGTCCGCGCGGTACCGGCGCGCGGCCGCTGCGACGACACGGGCCCGGTCGGCGGCGGAGGCCGTCTCGGCCTCGGGCACCTCCGTGGCGGCGAACGCCCGCGCGCGCTCGTCGTAGGCGGACTCGAGCTGCCGCTGCTGCCACCCGGTGTACACGCTCGTGACGGGGTCCTCCCAGCGCCAGACGACGACGGCCCACGCGAGCGTGGCGACGCCGGCCACGATCAGCAGCGTCCCGAGGAGGCGCACTGCGCGGCGCATCAGCCGCCCACCGCCCGCGCGTCGTCGGTCGCCGCGCGCCGCGCGCGAACCGTGAGGACGGTGCGCCGGACGAGCTCCCGGAAGGGGCCGCGCGTGCCGCGGGCGGTCTCGGGATACGGCGCGTAGCGGCCGGCCGTCAGCGCCGCGAGCTGGGCACCGCAGGCGGCGAGGCCGAGGAAGAGCAGTGCCGGCGCCGCCGGCACGTACCCGACCGCGAGGAGGGCGGCGAGGTACCACGGCGCGTCGAGGCCGAGGCCGTAGCGGGTCGCGAACGCCGTCACCAGGAGCAAGGGCCCCGCGAACCCGGCGAGGAGGACGAGCCCTCGGACCCACGCCGACCGGTCGCGGAGCTGCGGCAGCCACAGCCAGGCGTGCAGCGCGGGCAGGAGCAGGACGAGCCCGTAGGCGTTCGTGACGACGACGAGCAGCGCGAGCAGGCCGAGCGCGAGGAGCGCGACGGTGTGGCCGGCCAGCTCCTCCTCGAGGCTCACCGGTCCCCGCGGGACGAGTCGCGGACGGGCGAGCGCCCACGCCGCGAGCGCGCCGACACCGAGGACGGCGAGCCCGACGGCCGGCCATCGCCCTGCCGCCTCCGTGCTCGTGGCGAGAGGACGATCGATCCCGCCGGGCCAGGCTCCGAGCAGGTCGAGGAGGACGAAGATGGCGCCGACGGCGCCCCAGAAGGCGAGGCGGGTCCGCAGCGAGCGCCAGGCGGGGGCGAGCGGGATCCGGCGGCGGCGGCAGCGGGCGAACAGGTCAACCGTCGCCGCGAGGAACGGCAGCGTCATCGCTGCCAGCACGAGCTGCAGCGCCCAGCCGCGCAGGATCCGGTCACCGAGGTAGAGGTAACCGGCAGTCGAAGGCCCCGGCTCGATCCCCTGGTCGAGCGAGAGGAGCAGCTGCTGCGCGGCGCGGCCGAGCTCGCCGAGACGGTTCGCGTCGAGCGTCGCCGCCGGGTCGCCGAACCGATCCTGCTGCCGGTCGCGGGCGGTCGTCAGCGTCACGGCCGCGACGCCGCGGGCGACGAAGGGCGCGTGCTCGAACGTGGAGTACGGGAACGCGAGGTCGAGCAGCTGTGCGAGCGTCCCGTTCCGTGCCGGTGCCTCGCCCGTCTCCTCGAGGACGCGGTCGGCGGCTGTGCGCACGAGGACCGGCGACGCGGTCCGCGGCCGGTCGCCGTCGATGAGGAGCCGCGCGCGCCCGGGCCCGGCCAGCGAGTCGAGTGAGACGACGGCCACGATCCGGTCGCGGTACGCGGGGTCGTCTGCGAGGTGCGCGGCGCCGATCGCCCCGTAGGCGCCGCCGTCCGTGGAGACGAACAGGATCGTGTG
>DATHTC010000111.1:0-6953 GCA_035463735.1 Gaiellaceae bacterium
CTGCGCGAGCAGGTGGGCCGGCTCCAGGACGACCTCGACGCAGCGGAGGAGCGGGCGGAGGAGCGGCAGGCGGCGGAGGCATACGTCGCGCGCACGTACGACGCCGTCATGCGCGACCGGCTCGCCGGCAAGCGCGTCGCACTCCTGTTCGTGGGCCCGGTCGGCGACGTGCGCGGCGACATCGCGGACGCCATCGGCGCGGCCGGCGGGGCGATCGTCCGCGAGCGCGCGATCCGCGTGCCGGTCTCGGAGAGCCTCCACGAGGAGCTCGACCCCGCCGAGAGCTCGCTCGCCGCCGCCGGGCGCGCGCTCGGGTCCGAGTTCGTGGCGGGCGGCGACACGCCCGCCTGGGACGCCCTGTCGGAGCAGCTCGTCCTCGAGCAGGTCGGCTCGCTCGAGGAGGAGGTCGACGCCGTCGTGGTCGCGCGCACGGCGTCACCGCAGCAGGGGGACACCGCGCGCTTCCTCCGGGGCCTCTACGAGGGTCTGGAGGGCGCGGTCCCGGCCGTCGCCGTCGAGCAGGCGGGGACCGACCCGTCGTTCGTCGACGGGCTACGGCAGTTCGACGACTTCTCCACGGTGAACGACGTCGATTCGCGGGTCGGCCGGGTGTCGCTCGCGGTGCTGCTGGCCGGTGAGCCGATCGGGCGTCACTTCGGGATCGACGCTCCGCACGGCGTGATGCCCGCGGTCGAGCCGGTGGCGCCGTTCGCCTCTTGACACGGCGGGCGCGGGAGCCCGTCGCGGTCCTGGTCGCCGCGCGCGACGAGGAGGGGCGCGTCGGCACGGCCGTGCGGACACTGCGCGCGGCGTTCCCGGGCGCGGAGGTGCTCGTCGCCGACGACGGCTCCGGCGACCGCACCGCGGACGAGGCGGAGGAGGCGGGTGCGGTGGTGCTGCGGCTCCCGCGGCGCGGGAAGGGCCAGGCGCTCACCGCCGCGGAGCGCGCGGCGCCCCCGGGCGAGGTCGTCCTCGCGGACGCCGACCTGCGCGGCGACCTGGCGCCGCTCCTCGAGTCCGCGGACGACCTCGTGATCGCCGCGTTCGCCCGCGCGGAGGGTGGCGGCTTCGGGATCGCGCTCGAGACGGCGCGCGCCCTCGTCCGCCTCCGCGCGGGGTACGAGGCGCGCGCCCCGCTCTCCGGGCAGCGGCTGCTCTCGGCTCGCGCCCGCGCGACCTGCTTCCCGCTCGCGCCCGGCTTCGGCGCCGAGACGCGGATGACGATCGACGCCGTCCGCGGCGGCCTGTCCGTCCACGAGGAGGAGCTCCCGCTCGCGCACCGCGCCACCGGGCGCGACCTGCGCGGCTTCGTCCACCGCGGCCGGCAGCTCCGGGACCTCGTGCTCGCATGTGGCCCGCTCGGCGTGAATTTCCGCGGCCTGCGCCTGCCCCTCGTCGGGTGGACGCTCGCGCTCCGCCGCGACCCGGCCGTGGCCGCGATCGCCGCGATCGGGCTCGCCGACGACCTCTGGAGCGGCCCCGAGCGGGGCTTCCGAGCGCACCTGCGAGGCGGGCTCACGACCGGGACGCTGAAGCTCGTCGGGATCCCGCTCGTGGCCCTCCTCCGCACCCGCAGCCTCTCGGGGGCCGTGCTCGTCGGCCTCGCCGCGAACGCCCTCAACCAGCTCGACACGCGGCCCGGGCGCGCGCTGAAGGCGTACGCACTCGCGGCCGTGCCGCTCCGGGCACCGCTCGGGGCCGCCGTCCTGCTCGCGCCCTACGATCTCCGCGAGGTGGCGATGCTCGGGGACTCGGGGTCGAACGCGCTGGGCGCGATGCTAGGGTTGAGGTCCGTGGATCGCCTCACGGGCCGGAGCCGCTGGATCGCGATCGGAGCGCTCGCGGGCCTCACCCTCGTCGGCGAGCGCCGCTCCCTCGGCCGGCTGATCGAGACGACGCCGGTGCTCCGAGAGGTCGACGCGCTGGGGAGACGGCCGTCGTGAGCACGAAGTACGTGTTCATCACCGGCGGCGTGGTGTCCTCGCTCGGCAAGGGGATCGTGGCCGCCTCGCTCGGCCGGCTGCTGAAGGAGCGCGGGCTGAAGGTGCAGGTGCAGAAGTTCGACCCCTACCTCAACGTCGACCCCGGGACGATGAGCCCGTTCCAGCACGGCGAGGTGTTCGTCACCGAGGACGGGGCCGAGACGGACCTCGACATCGGCCACTACGAGCGCTTCATCGACGAGAACCTGTCGCGCAACGCCAACCACACCGCCGGCGGGATCTGGTACTCGGTCCTGCGCAAGGAGCGGAAGGGCGAGTACCTGGGCTCCACCGTCCAGGTGATCCCGCACATCACGAACGAGATCAAGGAGCGGATCCGCCGGGTCGCCGAGCACGATCCCGCGGACGTCGTCATCTCGGAGATCGGCGGCACGGTCGGCGACATCGAGTCGCTGCCGTTCCTGGAGGCGATCCGGCAGTTCCGGCGCGAGGTCGGCGCGGAGAACGTCCTCTACGTGCACTGCACCCTCGTGCCGTACATCGAGGCGGCGGGCGAGCTGAAGACGAAGCCGACGCAACACTCGGTGAACGAGCTGCGGCGCATCGGGATCCACCCCGACATCGTCGTGGCGCGCTCGCGCGACGAGCTCTCGCGCGAGATCCGCGACAAGATCGCGCTCTTCGCCGACGTCGATCCGCGCGCCGTGGCGGCGAGCCCGGACGTCCCCGACGTGTACCTGATCCCGCAGGTGCTGAGGGAGGAGGGCCTCGACGACCTCGTCTGCGAGCGGCTCGGGATCGAGCTCCCGCCGCCCGACGGCCTCGGCGAATGGGACGAGCTGATCGAGCGCATCCGGTCGCTCGGCGCCGAGACGGTCCGGATCGCGCTCGTGGGCAAGTACGTGAAGCTCCACGACGCGTACCTGTCGGTGCACGAGGCGCTGAAGCACGCCGGCCTCCACCACGGCTGCCGCGTCGAGGTGACGTGGGTCGACGCCGAGCACATGTCGTACGACGAGGCCGTCGAGACGCTCGAGCGCGTCGACGGCGTGCTCGTTCCCGGCGGCTTCGGCTCGCGGGGCTGGGAGGGGAAGATCCTCGCCTGCCGCGTCGCGCGGGAGCGTGAGATCCCCTACCTCGGCATCTGCCTGGGGATGCACGTCGCCGTGTCCGAGTTCGCGCGGCACGTCGCCGGGCTCGAGGGCGCGAACTCGACGGAGATGGACCCGGAGACGCCGCACCCCGTGATCGACCTGCTGCCCGAGCAGAAGCAGGTCGAGGACCTCGGCGGGACGATGCGGCTCGGCGCGCAGGCGGTCGAGCTCGTCGACGGGACGCGTGCGCACGAGCTCTACGGCCTGGAGGTCGTGCACGAGCGGCACCGCCACCGCTACGAGGTCAACAACCACTACCGCCCGCGGCTCGAGGAGCTCGGGCTGACCGTGTCGGGCACGTTCCAGGAGGGCCGGCTCGTGGAGATCGTCGAGCTTCCGGATCACCCGTGGTTCGTCGCGAGCCAGTTCCACCCGGAGTTCAAGTCGCGCCCGACGCGCCCCGCGCCGCTCTTTCGCGGCTTCGTCGGCGCGGCGGTCAGCCGCGCGCGGGAGCGGAGCGGCGTCGCGATGCGCGCGCGGGCCTAGGCGCCTCGACGGGCCAAGCGGCCGAGACGTAGGCGGTGAACCCCGCGACGGTGGTCGTCGCAGCGCGGTACGCGATCGTCAGCAGGGAGCCGTCCTTCCGCTGCAGCGCCGTCGTGCCCGCGGCCTCGCCCGCGGCGACGAAGTCGCGGAACCTCCGGTCCGCGTCCGGCCGCGCGGAGACGTCGGCGATCGTCTTCCCGAGCAGCTCCTCGCGCGTGTAGCCGAGCAGCTCGCAGGCGTACTCGTTGACGGCGAGGTACCGCATCTCGTCGTCGGCGACGAACACCGCCACGGGACCGCCGTCGATAGCCTCCCCGAGCAAGCCCGCCTGCACGAGCGGCTGCCCGACGTTCGAACCCTTCTGGCCCATCGCCCGATCCTTGTCCCGCCGGTCTGGAAGCCGACCGTACCACCGCCCGCCCGCGGCGCCTAGGCGCCCGTGAGCGAGGCGCTCGAGCTGTTCCTCGAGCTGGCGGCGACCTCGACGCCGCCGGGGTCCGAGCGTGCCGCCGCGGACCTCGTCGCGGGCTACCTCCGCGATCTCGCGCTCGAGGTCGACGAGGACGACGCGGCGACCGCGGTCGCGGGCGACACCGGGAACCTGCTCGCCCGGCTGCCGCCGACGGACGACGGCGACGGCGTCCCGATCGTCCTCTGCGCGCACCTCGACACGGTCCCGCCCGAGGGCGCGATCGAGCCGGTCGTCGCCGACGGCGTCGTCCGCAACGCCGCCGGGACGATCCTCGGAGCGGACAACAAGGCGGCGGTGGCGGCGATGCTCGTCGCCGCGGCCACCGTCCTCCGCGAGAACCGGCCGCACGCCGGGATCGAGCTCCTGTTCACGCCGAAGGAGGAGGTGGGTCTCCTCGGCGCGTACGCGTTCGACCACACGCGGCTCGCGGCACGCACGGGATTCGTCTACGACCAGGCGGCCCCGATCGGCCAAATCGTGCTCGGCGCTCCCACGCAGCGTGCGCTCCACGTCCGCTTCCACGGCCGGCCGGCGCACTCGGGGATGGCACCGGAGGAGGGCCGCTCGGCCGTCGCCGCGGCGGCGCGCGCGGTCGCCGAGCTGCGCCTCGGGCGGCTGGACGCGGAGACGACCGCGAACGTCGGGGTGATCGCCGGCGGCACGGCGCGCAACATCGTCCCCGAGTGGTGCACCTTCGAGGCGGAGGCGCGGTCGCACGACGAGCGCAAGCTGGGCGACCTGGTGCAGGAGATGCTCGACTCGGTCGCGTTCGCGGCGCAGGCGGCCGACTGCGAGGTCGAGACTCGCATCGAGGAGACGTACCGTGGCTACCGCCTCCGCCGCGACGACCTGCCGGTGCGACTCGCGGCCGCGGCGCTGCAGACGTGCGGGATCGAGCCGAGCTACGCGCTCACCGGAGGCGGCGCCGACGCCAACGTCTTCAACGAGCGCGGCCTCCCGTGCGTCAACCTCGCGAACGGGATGGCCGAGATCCACACGCCCGACGAGCACGTCGCCGTCGCAGACCTCGAGCGGATGGTCGAGGTGACGCTCGCGCTCGTCGAGGAGGCGCGTCTTGCCGCTCTCGCTTAGGCGCGGAGTGGTCACCGCCGTCGTCGCGCGCGTCGACGGGCTCGTCCGGCTCGAGGTGGACGGCCTGCCCTGCATCGCGTACGCGCGGCTGACGGGGCCGGTCGAGGAGGGGGACGACGTCCTCGTCAACGAGCAGGCGCGGGTGCTCGGCCTCGGGTCCGGCGGGTTCGACGTGCTCCACGCGAACCTCACGCGCGGCCTGGGGCTCTCCGCCGACGAGGGCGCGCACGTGATGAAGCTCCCGTACACGCCGGTCCAGGTCGCCGCGCGCCACGTGGAGGAGGACGCGCCGCTCGCGGAACGGCTCGACGGGATGCCGGTCGTCTGCTGCACGCTGCACTCCCAGCTCGCGCCCGTATGCGCCGGGCTCGCGGGCCGGCGGCTCGCGTACGTGCAGGCGCCCGGCGGCGCGCTGCCGGTCTCGCTCTCGGACACGGTGCGCGCGCTGAAGGAGAGGGGCCTCGTCGAGGTCGCCGTCGCGGCCGGTGCGTGCGTGGACGGCGACGTCGCCTGCGCGGGCGTCCCCTCGGCGCTCGCGTGGGCGAAGGCCACGGGTCACGAGGCGGTCGTCGTGGCGATCGGGCCCGGTGTCGTGGGCACCGGCTCGCGCCTCGGCCACGGCGGCGTCGCGGCCGCCGAGGCGGCGAACGCCGCGGGCGCGCTCGGCGGCTCCCCGGTGGTGGCGGTGCGCGTCTCGCACGGTGATCCGCGCGTGCGCCACCGAGGCGTGTCGCATCACACGCGCGCGGTGCTCGGCCTCTGCGTCGCGCCCGTCCGCGTCGCCTGGCCGGCCGGCCTCGAGGCGCCCGAGTGGCTGACGGCGCGCGACGAGGTCGACGCGTCCGCGTGGCGGCAGGCGTGCGACGGCCTGCCCCTCGAGCACATGGGGCGTGGCCCCGACGACGACCCCTGGTTCTTCGCGGCGGCGTTCGCCGCCGGCCGGCTCGCGGCGGGCGGCTAGATGGAGGAGCGGCGGCTCGGCCCGGTCGTCGGCCTCGGCACGTGGAACACGTTCGACGGCGACGAGCGGCTCGCCGCCGAGGTCGTCGGGTCGGCCCTCGCCGCGGGCGTGCGGCTGTTCGACACCTCGCCGATGTACCGCGGCGCGGAGGCCTCGCTCGGCGCCGCACTGCGCGGGCGGCGCGAGGGCACCGCGGTGGCGACGAAGATCTGGACGCCGTCGGTCGAGGAGGGGCGCGAGCAGCTCCGCCGGCAGCTCGGCTGGTACGGCGGCATCGAGGTGGAGCAGGTACACAACCTCGTCGCGTGGCAGGAGCACCTGCCCTGGCTCGAGGAGGAGCGGGACGCGCGTCGGATCGAGCTCCTCGGCGTCACCCACTACGCCGCCTCGTCGTTCGACGAGCTCGCGCGGGCGATGCGGACGCGGCGCTTCGACGTCGTCCAGCTGCCGCTCTCGCCGCTCGAGCGCGAGTCCGAGCGTGAGCTGCTGCCGCTCGCCGCGGAGCTCGGAATGCGCGTGATCGCGATGCGGCCCCTCGGGACCGCGCGCCTCGTCGGCCGGCCACCCGCGGCGGGAGCGCTCGAGCCGCTGCGCGCCGTGGGCGTCGAGACGTGGGCGCAGGCGCTGCTGAAGTGGGTGCTCTCCGACGAGCGGGTGGACGTCGCCATTCCCGCTACGTCGAGGCCGGCGCGCGCGGCCGAGAACGCGGCTGCGGGCGAGCCGCCCTGGTTCGGCCCTGAGGAGCGCGGGTACGTGGAGCGCCTTGCGTGCGATGGAGCCTGACCTCAGCCGCACGGTCTACAGCGGGAAGCTCCTCGACGTCGTGGTCGAGCGCTGGGGCCCGA
>DATHTC010000112.1:0-1693 GCA_035463735.1 Gaiellaceae bacterium
GTCGACGTCCACGCCCTCGAGCCGCTCGGCGGGCGTGATCTCCAGCTCGATCTCCGGCCGCCGCAGCCGCGAGCGCAGCCAGCCGGCCAGCAGGTGCGCCTGCGCCGGCGTCGCCGTCACGTGGATCCGCTCGACCGACGCGATCCCCGGCCACAGGGTCGACAGCTGCCGCCGCCAGCGACTGGTCCGCGCCCACGCGATGTCGGAGACGGCGACGCGGTCGAAGCTTGGCGCGAGGCCCTCGTAAGGCGCCGGCAGGCCCTCCCACTCGGTCGAGTCCACGATCAGCCGGTCGACGACGTCGAGCATCTGCTCCAGCGGCTCGTCGCCGAAGGGCGGCAGCCCACGCCAGCGGAGGAAGGCCGGCAGGTCGGGGATCAGCAGCGGCGCGACGATGCTCGCGGGCGCGAGCGCCCTCCGCCCGTGGAGCCGGAGGGCCAGCACCTCCGAGCACACGTGGTGCTCGAGGCCCGGGATCGTGAAGCAGCGCAGCGACACCTCCGCGTCGATCGCGTCGCGCCCCGAGCCGTCCTGCGGAAACAGGAGGATGGTGCGAGACGGGTGCCGCTCCTCCAGCCCCGCGAGCGCGCCGACCGCCTGCTGCGCCCACGCCGGCGGCACCCACGCGACGTGGCTCGAGACGCTCGTGCGCAGGTCGGCGCCCGCGCCGCCGGCCGTCTGCTCGCGCAGCTCCGCGAACTGGCGCTCGATCTCGGCGAGGCTGACGTCCTCGCCGGTCCAGTCCCCGATCTGGGTCGGCGCCTGCGCGCTCACCGCCGGCGCCACTCCCGGGCGTCGCGCTGCATGAGCTCGTGCGACGCGACCGGGCCCCACGTCCCGGCCGCGTAGTTCGGGAACGCCGGCCGGTCGCGCTGCCACGCGGCGACGATCGCATCGACGAGCTTCCACTGCTCCGTCACCTCGTCCGTCCGGGTGAAGAGGGTCGCGTCGCCGAGCAGTGCGTCGAGGATCAGCCGCTCGTACGCCTCGGGGAGCGCCGTCCGGAACGAGCCGCCGTAGAGGAAGTCCATGTGGACGGTGCGGATCGACATCCCCTGGCCGGGCACCTTCGCCCCGATCTCGAGCGCGACGCCCTCGTTCGGCTGCACGTGCACGAGGAGCCGGTTCGGCTGCATGCCCTCGCCCGCGAGCTCGGCGAAGGGCGGGTGCGGCGCCGGGTGGAACTGGATCGCCACCGTCGTCTCGCGGCGCGCGAGGCGCTTCCCCGCGCGCACGTAGAAGGGCGTGTCCGCCCAGCGCCAGTTGTCGACGAAGAGCTTCGCGGCGACGAACGTCTCCGTCATCGACTCCGGGTCGACGCCGTCCTCCTCGCGGTACGACGGCACCTCCTCGCCCTCGACGAAGCCGCGTCCGTACTGCCCCCGCACCACGTGCTTCGGCCCCGGCGTGTGCAGGGCGCGCAGCACCTTCACCTTCTCGTTCCGCACCGACTCGGCGTCGAAGTCGACCGGCGGCTCCATCGCGGTGACGGCGAGGAGCTGGAGCAGGTGGTTCTGGAAGATGTCGCGGATCGCGCCGGACTGCTCGTAGAACCCGGCGCGACTGCCGATCCCCATCGACTCGGCCACCGTGATCTCGACGTGGTCGATGAACTGGCGGTTCCAGATCGGCTCGAAGATCCCGTTCGCGAACCGCAGCGCGAGCATGTTCTGGACGGTCTCCTTGCCGAGGT
>DATHTC010000113.1:0-3147 GCA_035463735.1 Gaiellaceae bacterium
CTACGCGGCGTACCTCGTCGAGTGGGCGGCCGAGCGCCTGCTCGACCTTCGTGCCTCGAGCGTCGAGCACGTGCTCGTCGCGGGCGAGCCGGGCGGCGGCGAGCCCGCGTTCCGCGCCGCGCTCGAGGAGGGCTGGGGCGCGAAGGTGACGGAGGCGATGGGGATCGGCGACATCGGCGTGTCGCTGTGGGGCGAGTGCGAGCAGCAGGACGGGATGCACCTTGGCGCGCGCGGGTTCGTCCACGCGGAGCTGATCGAGCCCGACACCGACGAGAGCGTCGCGATGGAGGACGGCGCGGCCGGCGAACTCGTGCTCACGCACCTGCGGCACCGCGCCGCGCCGCTCCTGCGCTTCCGGACGCGCGACCACGTGATCGTGAGGGCCGGCCCGTGCGCGTGCGGCCGCACCGGGCCTCGCGTCCGCTGCGTCGGCCGCACCGACGACATGCTGATCGTGCGCGGTGTGAACGTCTTCCCGTCGGCGGTCCGCGAGGTCGTGGGCGCGTTCGTCCCGCGCGTCAGCGGCAACGTCGTCGTGCGACCGCAGGCCGAGGGCGTGAAGCAGAAGCCGCCGCTGCCGGTCAGCGTCGAGCTCGCGCATGGCGAGGCGGACGATCCTTTGCTGGCGCAAGCAATCCGTGAGAAGATCCGCGACGTGCTCGTCGTGCAGACGCACGTGGAGCTCGTGCCGTGGGGGACCCTGCGGCGGAGCGAGTACAAGTCGAGGCTCGTCGAACGCTAGTGCGGAAGCTCCAGACCCAGGGCGTCCACCACATCACGATCGTCGGTGCCGACCGCCGGACGTCGATCGACTTCTGGGAGGGCGTGCTCGGGATGCCGTTCGTGTTCGAGCAGCCGAACCTCGACAACGCCTCGGAGAGCCACCTCTACTTCGACCCCGGCGACGGGCGCCTGATCACCGTGTTCACGAACGAGGAGCGCGAGCCCGACCCCACGCGCACGGCGACGGACATCGGCTGCGTGCACCACCTCGCGTTCTCCCTCTCCCAGGCGACGTTCCGGCAGGCGGTCGAGCGGCTCGACGAGCGCGGGATCCGGCACAGCGGGGTGAAGGACCGCGGCTTCATGGACTCGATCTACTTCGACGACCCGCTCGGGCTGCTGATCGAGCTGGCGTCGTACCGGTTCGAGCCGCCGGAGGGCTTCGCGCACGGGGAGGTCCTGCTCGAGGCGCACCGGCTCCGCGCCGAGCGCGGCGACTACAACATCGCCGAGGAGCACCTGGCGGACGCGATCGAGGCGCTCGTCGCGCGGTCGCGCGGCTCGCTCTCCGACGACCGCTCGCCCAAGGATCCGTACGGCAACGTCCCTACGACGCAACGACCGGGAGGATGAGGATGGCGACGTACACGCTGAACATCCTGAAGCCGAGCGTGAACAACCTGACGGCCCGCGTCTTCGTGCGGGCTGCCGGGCTCGACTTCGAGGAGCAGGACGTCTGGGGGAAGACGACCTCGCCCGAGTACCTGGCCAAGTACCCAGCGCACCTGACGCCGATGCTCGAGGCGGAGGAGCTGCCGAGAGGCGCGCTCGGCGAGAGCTGCGCGATCATGGCGTACCTCTGCAACAAGCACGGCCTGACGCGCTTCTACCCGGAGGATCCCGCCGAGCGCGCGCGGGTCGACAACGCGATGTTCTACCTCATCGGCACCTTCTACCCGCTGCTCACGCGGGCGACGTACCCGACGCTCGGCTTCCCGCAGTACCCCGGTGAGGTTGCGACCTCCGAGGCCGACGACGCGATGAAGGCGAAGGCGCAGCAGGACGCGGAGGCCGCGCTCGCCGACCCGCTCGACGTCTTCCGCGCCTTCTTCCTCGACGGGGGCCCGTTCATCGGCGGCGACCACCCTTCGATCGCGGACATCCGCCTTGTCGCGACGCTCGAGTTCCTCCGCGCGATCGACTCCGACTTCCCCGCCTGGGCGACCGAGTACATGAGCCGGGTCGAGGAGGCGCTGGGCGACGCGTACACGGAGCCGGCGCAGGACGTCCGCGACTACGTCGCGTCCGTGAAGGCCCCGAAGGAGGAGACCGCGCCCGCCGGCGCCTGAGCGGCGCGCACGCCGGAGGCGCCGCCGGCGCCGTGGACGAAATCGAGCAGGGCCCCGAGGCCTACGAACGGCGGTCGTGGAAGGAGGCGTACGAGTCCTTCCACCGCGCCGACCGCGCAGGCATGCTCGCAGCCTCCGACCTCGAGCTGTGGGCGGTCTCCGCGTACATGCTCGGCCGCGACGACGAGGCGTGGGCGCTCCTCGAGCGCGCGCACCACCGCCACCTCGAAGCGGGCGAGACGCTGCGGGCCGTCCGGTGCGCGTTCTTCATCGGGCTGAACCTCGCGTTGCGCGGTGAGACGGGGCCGGGCGGAGGGTGGCTCGGCCGTGCACAGCGGCTGCTCGACCGCGAGGAGCGCGAGTGCGCCGAGCACGGCTACATGCTGCTCCCGGTCGCGTTCCGGCAGGAGGCCGTGGGCGACTGGGAGGCCTCGATGGAGACGGCGTCACGCGCCGCGGCGATCGGGGAACGGTTCGGGGACGACGACCTGTTCGCGTTGGCCGCACTGCACGAAGGACGCCTGCTCGTCATGCACGGGCGCGTGGCGGACGGCCTCCGCCTGCTCGACGAGGCGATGGTGGCGGCGACGTCACAGGTAGGGCTGCCGATCGTCACCGGCATCGTCTACTGCGGCGTAGTCCTCGCGTGCGTCGAGACCTACGACGTGCGCCGGGCGCAGGAGTGGACGGCGGTCCTGACACGGTGGTGCGAGCAGCAGCAGGACCTCGTCGCGTTCACCGGCCGCTGCCTGATCCACCGCGCCGAGATCATGCAGCTCCGCGGCGACTGGGGAGACGCGCTCGAGGAGGCGCAGCGGGCCGCGGAGCGGCTCGTCGCGGGCTTCAACCGGCCGGCGACCGCGCAGGCGTTCTACCGCCAGGGCGAGCTGCACCGGCTCCGTGGCGACCTCGACGCGGCCGACGAGGCGTTCCGCGCAGCCGTCCGACATGGCTTGGAGCCCCAGCCGGGCCTGGCGCTCCTTCGCCTCCAGCAGGGCCGCGCCGACGCGGCCGCCGCCGCGATCGGGCGCGTGCTCGGCGAGACCGTCGATCGCCCCGGGCGCGCCGCCCTGCT
>DATHTC010000114.1:0-3954 GCA_035463735.1 Gaiellaceae bacterium
ACTGGCTCGCGCGCCGCATCGTGTCGACGTCCGCGATGCGCCCGCCGAACGATGCCTGCACGAGCTGCGCGTTGTTCCACCACTCGCCGAGGTGCTCGTACACGGGGTTCGAACGGTCGGGCGGCCACCGTTCCCCGTCCGGGACGAGCCGCTCGAGCGCGCGCCTGTTCGTCATCCCCTCGACGCCGAACTCGCTGTGCAGGAGGTGCGTGCGCGAGTCGTAGTGCGCGGTGTGCTCGCGCAGCCCCTGGTGCTCCCACGGCCCGTGCACCTCGTCGGCGCCGAGCGGAGAGGTCGCGCGCCACGGCCGCCCCGGGTCGAGCTCGTGCACGACCCTCCGCAACGCCGCCAGCGCCGGCGTCGCGTCGTCGCCGTCCAGCTCGTTGCCGCCGCCCCACAGCGCCAGCGAGGGATGGTGCCGGAGGCGGGGGACGATCGCGCGCGCGTCCTCCTCCAGCAGGCGAACGAAGGCGGGGTCGTCCGAGGGACGGCTCTCCGTCCCCGAGCTCGACTGGCTGAACTCCTGCCACACGAGCAGGCCGAGTCGGTCGCAGTGGTCGTAGAACTCGTCGCTCTCGATCAGGCCGCCGCCCCAGACGCGGAGCAGGTTGACGTGCGCGCGGGCCGCGAGCTCGAGGAGGTGGCGGAGCTTCTCCGGGCGCGGCACGCCGTAGAGCGCGTCGAGCGGGCACCAGTTCCAGCCCCTGATCGGCGTCGGCTGCCCGTTCACGACGGGCGTGAGGTCGTCGGCGAGCTCGAGCGTCCGGAAGCCGACACGGACGCCGGCCGCCTCGTAGAGGTGCTGCTCGCCCATCCCGTTCGGCCACCACAGGCGCGGCGAGTCGACGCGCAGCACGACCTCGCCCTGCACCTCGACGGTGCCGACGCCGTCCTCGAGCCGCACGACCGGCGCGGAGCGCTGCGGCGGGTCCAGCACGACGGAGCGCCAGATCCCCTGGTGCACGAGGCGCGGGCAGAAGTCCCACCCGTAGCTCATCCGCGGCTTGTGCACGCGGACGCGGCTGGTCCGCCCGACCTGCGGCTCGCTGGCGGGCGCCGGGTGCACGACGACTGCGAGCAGGTGCTCCCCGTCCTGGACGTCCAGCTCGAACGACGTGAAGGCGCCCTCGTGATGCGCGGCCTGCTCGCCGTCGACGAACACGGTCGCCTCGTGGTCGACCCCCTCGAAGCGCAGCCTGCCGCCGCCGACGAGCCGCCGGCGGTAGACCCACGCCCGCTCGGGCACCCACTCGACCAGGAGGCTGTTGCGCCCGCGGTAGGGATCCGGCACCTCGCCGGCGCGGTGGAGGTCGTCGACCACGCTCCCTGGGACGCGGGCCGGGAGCCAGCCGGGCGCGTCCCACGGCTTGTCGGGACCGACGTGCCACCGCCACTCGTCGCCGAGGCAGCCGCGCAGCTGCCACGCATCGCCGTCGAGGGGCGTCACCACTCCAGCAGGTTCGTCTCCGCCGGGGCCGCCGCCGGGTCGCGCGGGACGCGGAACGTCTTCAGCTCGTGCGCGCCGAAGGACGCGTCGAGCCCGCGGCCGAGCAGCGGCAGCTCGACGCGCGCCGACGCCGCGCGCCCCGTCGACTCGTACGCGCGCACGACCACCGCGCCGTCGCCGTCCTCGGCGGCCTTCAGCACCGTGACGACGACGGGTCCGGCGCCGTCCGTCGCGAAGGACGCGGAGGCCGGGAGCGTCCCGTCGTGGAAGCTCTCGAGCAGGGCGTACGGCGGCTGGTCGAGCTCGGCCGCGAGCCGGACGACGCCGGCCTCGCGCCAGTCTCCGGCGTGGGGGACCAGCCGCACACGGAACTCCTGCCGCCCCTGGTCCATGTACTCGAAGTCGCCGTCCGGCTCGAGCTCGCGCGGATCGTGCCACGCCCAGACGGGGCTGCGGACGGCGCTGATCCCGACGTCGCCGCCGCGGACGTCGTAGCCGTGCTTCGCGTCGTTGAGCACGGCGAGGCCGCGGCCGCCCGCGGAGACGTCGACCCAGGACTGCCCCGGCTCCTCGTCACCGCCGGCCGGGCGGACGAGGTGCCCGTACGGGATCTCGAACGTCGCCTCGGTCGCCGCGACGCTCGTCGGGTAGCGGAGCTTGAGCAGCTTCAGCCGCTCGTGCCAGTCGAGCGAGACGCGTACGTCGACGTAGGGAGCGGCGGCCCCGAGGACGTAGTCCTCGCGCAGCGTCGAGGCGCCGAAGCGGCTCTCGACCCGGAGCGCTGCCCGCACCGGCCCCCGCTCCAGCAACCGCACGGACGAGCACTCGAGCTCGCCCACCTCGTCGTCGTAGGCGCGCACGCCGTGGCCCCACGTGTCGGAGGCGTCCTCCACGACGACGGCGTGCGCCGAGCCCGGCGCGGCCAGGTCGGCGCCCGTCGCCTTCACGACGAGGCCCGCGATGCGACCCGTGGACGGGTCGAGCTCGAGCCGGAGGTGGTCGTTCTCCAGCCACGTCTCGCCCGCGGCGACCACCGCGCGCTCCTCCGCCCCGTCGCGGATGCCGTAGACGCGGTACCCGAGCGGCGGCAGGTCGACGGGGAACACGAGTCGGCCGCGCGAGCTGCTCATGGTCGTCAGCGGGCGCGTCGCCTGCGCGGGCACGACCTCCCCACGGTCGTCGACGAGCCGCGCGCCGGCCGCGGCCAGCCACGTGTACTCGAGCTCCACGTCCGTCCGCAGGCGCCACGGGTGGGGGTTGAAGACGACCACCGGCCGCACGCCGTCCTCGTACGGGATCTCGATCCTGCCCGCGAGCGACTGCACGGCGCGGTTGAACGCGAGCGCGGCGAGCGACGAGGCATGGCCGAGCTGGTCGCGCGCGTCCTCGTACGCGGGCGCGATCGCGGTGCCGGCGAGCGTGTCGTGGAACTGGTTGAGGAGCAGCAGCTTCCACGCCTCTGTCAGCTGCGCGAGCGGGTAGGGTTGCGCCCCGAGCACGTCGGCGACGACGCTCCACTTCTCGGCCCGGCGGAGCAGGCTCTGCGCACGGCGGTTCCACCGCTTGATCCCCGAGTGCGACGTGTAGCAGCCGACTGCGTGGTGCTGGAGCTCCCCGCGGTGGACGGGGAGGCCGTCCTCGGCCGCGACGGCGTCGAAGAAGCGGCGGACGGAGCTGGGTGCCAGACGCGGGCCGTCCCCGCGCTCGTTCAGCCGTGCGATCGAGTCGAGGTTGGCCCTCGTCGGGCCGCCGCCGTGGTTGCCGACGCCGTAGAACACCATCAGCTCGTCGCGGTCGTCCGGCAGCTGCGCGAGCGCCTGCTCGAGGTGGTCGCCGAGGTCGTCGCGCGGCGCGCAGTACTCGTGCGGGATCCGGTAGGCGAGGACCGAGGAGCCGTCGGGCGACTCCCACCGGAACAGGGTCGGAAGCTCCCGCTCGTGCGGCCCCGGGCGCAGGAAGACGTACGAGTCCATTCCGGCCCCGCGCAGCAGCTGCGGGATCGATGCGTTGTGGCCGAACGAGTCGAGGTTCGCGCCGGAGGTGGCCGTGATCCCGAAGCGGTCGTGCAGGTAGCGCTGCCCGTAGAGCGCGTGGCGGACGAACGACTCGCCGTCGGGGATGTTGCAGTCCGGCTCCAGCCACCAGCCGCCGACCACCTGCCACCGGCCCTCGGCGATCCGCTCCCGGATCCGCTCGAACAGCTCGGGGTCGCTCTCCTCGATCCACTCGAAGAAGACGACGGAGTCGGAGGTGAAGACGAAGTCGGGGTACTCGTCCATGCGGTCGAGCGCGGAGCGGAAGGTGGCGCGGACCTCCCCGTAGCCCTCGGGCCACTGCCACAGCCACACCGGGTCGATGTGCGCATTCCCGATCATGTGCAGCAGCCTCACGCCGGTCATTCGCCCGCCGCCCAGGCGTCGACCTGCTCGACCACGAGGTGGAGGAGCAGCAGGTGGAGCTCCTGCACGCGCGCGGTGGACGACGACGGCACCACGAGCGCCACGTCG
>DATHTC010000115.1:0-12964 GCA_035463735.1 Gaiellaceae bacterium
TCGAGTTGCTGCGCGCGGCGGCCCGCAACAGCCGGCGAGTGCTCCGAGGGCTCGCCCAGGAGGTGACGGAATCCCGCGGGTGGACGCCCGAGGAGATCGTGGCGGCCCGCCGGAGACGCGCCTCGTCGTAGGGGCGCTACGTGGCGCTGAGCGCCGCGGGACGCTCCGCGCGGCGGTACGCGACCGTGTAGCCGAGCCGCTGCGGCACCGCGAGCAGGCCTTCCAGGTCCAGCTCGATCCGCGCGCCCGCCTTCTGCGTCACCTCGTCCTCGATCGGCAGGTCGAAGTCGTCCGCGCCGTAGTCGAGCGCGCGGAACGCGTCCTCGTTCTGCGTCAGCACCGAGGTGCGGAAGTGCTTCACGTTGTCGAGGAAGACCCGCGAGAGCGCCATGTGCCGCCAGTACTCCCGTGCGGAGATCTCGCGGCCGCCGAGCGCGGTCCCGTAGGGCTTGTACGTCCAGCAGAGGAACGAGAACAGCCCGTCGAGGCCGTCCCGGAGACAGCCGTCCTGGAACTCGCGCGTCCGCTGGAGATGCTCGAGCCGCTCCTCGAGCGTCTCGTCGAAGCCGATCACCATCGTCGCGGTCGTGCGCATGCCGCTCTCGACGATCGCGCGCTGCGCCTCGAAGTACTCGCGCACCGTGTACTTGAACTTCGCGTGGCGCGCGCGGAAGTCCTCGGTGAGGATCTCGCTGCCGCCGCCCGTGACCCAGTGCACGCCGGCGTCGCGGAGCCGTGCCGCCGCCTCGGCGAACGACAGCCCGGCGCGGTCGGCGAGGAACACGAACTCGGCGATCGTCAGCGCGTAGAACTCGACGCGGTCGCCGTAGCGCTCGCGCACGGCCGCGAACAGGTCGCAGTAGTAGTCGAGCGGCAGCCTGGGGTTGAAGCCGCCGTTGAAGCCCACGAGGTCGCCGCCGACCTCGAGCAGCTCGTCGATCTTCGCGAAGACCTCGTCCCGGGAGAGGACGTAGCCGCCGGCCTGGTTCGGGAGCACGTAGAAGGCGCAGTAGTCGCACTGCGCGACGCAGACGTTCGTGTAGTTGACGATCCGCATCACCATGTACGTGGCACGGTCGGGCTCGTGCCAGCGCCCGCGGACGGTCTGGGCCAGCCGCTTCAGCTCGTCGTCGTCCGCCTCGCGCCAGAGCACGGCCGCGTCGTCGACGTCGATCCGGGCCCCCGCCTCGACCGACGCCGAGATCTCCGCGAGCGGCCTCACGCGGGCACGGCCTCCTCCACCGTGACCTCCTCGGGAGCGAGCGTGTCCATGAACGACGAGACGGAGAAGACGGCGTTGCCGGCGCCCGCGACGCCGTAGCCGGGCGGGGGCTTGAGCCCGTGCCGCTCGAGCGTGGCGCGGTACGCCTCGAGCAGGCGGATGTGGTACTCGAGCGGGGCCCCGTCCGGGTTGTCGCGGCCGAGCGGCGTCGTCGGCTCGGGGCACCAGGTGGTGAAGCGCGGCGTGACCCCGCGGCTCATGAAGTAGTCGAGCCCCTCGGTGGTGCTCGCGATCGCCTCCGCGACCGTGCGAAAGCCGAACGGCCGCGCCATCTCGACGCCGGCGACGAAGTTCGGGATCACGTAGCGCGGCCCGAACACCTCGGCCGCGTCGAAGATCCGCCGGTGCCACTCCTCGCGCCCGACGTAGCGCTCCTTCCCCGGCGAGACGAGCGAGAACAGGCGCTTGTCCCAGACCTCGTAGTTCGGGTGGTAGATCGTGATCCCGTAGTCCTTGTACCGCTGGACCTCGGCCTTCGGGAGCGCCTGCGCCACGACCTTGCCGATCCAGCGGCCGGGGAAGCGCTCCTCGATCGCCTGCGCGTAGCGGCCGTAGAAGTCGGCCTCGGCGAGGCCGTCGACGGTGCTCGTGATCGAGCCGCCGGTGAGCGTGTACGCCTTGCTCGCGCGCGCCGTGTCGTAGCGGTCGATGAGCCCGAGCGCCTCGAGCACGTCCGCCACCGGCTTCACGCCGGTGTACGGCCGGCCCTCGCGCTTGTGCTGGCGCCAGTTGTGGTTGATGTCGCAGAACCCGCACTCCTCCTTGGCGCCGAAGTACTGGCACAGGCGGAGGACGGTGAGGTAGATCAGGTAGCCCCACTGGATCGTCGGCGCCGTCTCCATCACGGTCTTGCCGTTCGCGAGCGTATGCCGGTAGTACTCGGGCATCGGCGGGAGGCCGACCGCCGCGATCTCGCGGCCCTCGAGCGACAGCCGGAGCCCTCCCTCGCCGTCGCCGGCGACGCGGTACGGCGAGCCCGGGTTGACGCGGACGGAGACGATCGTGCGCTGCAGCGCGTACGGCCCGCCGGTGAGCGCGACCTCCTCGGGCGGGCGGCGCCTCGCGGCCTCCCCCAGCTCGGCGAGCGGCTTCTGGTCGAACGAGAAGATGAAGTACGACTTCGGCTTCACCTCGCCCTCGAGGTTGTCCGTCAGCGCCGACTCGTCGAACGCCATGCCCGTGCGGAGCAGGTCCTCCTTCAGCACCGCCTCCCGCGGGATGTGCGGGAACCGCGCCATCAGCGCCTCGACGAGCTCGGTGCGGGTCTCGGAGGCCGCGGCGCTCACCCTCGAAACGTAGCGGGCGGCAGGGCACTGTGGCTGGGTCGCGGGTTGCGGGCGCGGCCCGAGAGAGGTAGGACACCGGCGGGAAACCGACCCAGGGGGAGAACCAGATGAGGAGACTGCTACTCGTGGCCGTCGCTGCGCTCGCGCTGGCGGCGCCCGCCCACGCGGGTGAGGCGGACGTGCGCTTCGCCACCTTCAACGCCTCGCTCAATCGCTCGGCCGAGGGGCTGCTCGTGCAGCACCTCTCGACGCCGGACGCCGGCACCGTCTTCCAGGCGCAGGCGAAGAACGTCGCAGAGGTGATCCAGCGCGTGCGGCCGGACGTGCTGCTCGTGAACGAGTTCGACTTCGCGCCCGCCGCGCTCGACCTCTTCCGCGACAACTTCCTCGAGGTGTCGCAGAACGGCGCCGCGCCGATCCACTACCCGTACGCCTTCATCGCGCCCTCGAACACGGGGATCCCGTCGGGGAAGGATCTCGACAACAGCGGCAGCGTCGGCGGCCCGAACGACGCCTACGGGTTCGGGTTCTTCCCCGGCCAGTTCGGGATGGCCGTGTACTCGCGCTTCCCGATCGACCCGCTCGGCGTGCGCACCTTCCAGCTGTTCCGCTGGGCGGACATGCCCGGGAACCTGATCCCGCAGCCGTTCTACTCGCCCGACGAGGTGGAGATCCTGCGGCTCTCGTCGAAGAGCCACTGGGACCTGCCGATCCGGATCGAGGGCAAGACCGTCCACTTCCTCGTCAGCCACCCGACGCCGCCGGTCTTCGACGGGCCGGAGGACCGGAACGGGCGCCGCAACTTCGACGAGATCCGCTTCTGGGCGGACTACGTCACGCCGGGCCGGGGCGGGTACATCTACGACGACGCCGGCCGCTCCGGCGGGCTGAAGCCCGGCGAGCTGTTCGTGATCGCGGGCGACCAGAACTCCGACCCGCTCGACGGCGACTCGATCCCGGGCGCGATCCAGCAGCTGATCGAGCACCCGCTCGTGAACACGAAGGTGACGCCCGAGAGCGCGGGCGCGGTCGAGGCGACGGCGCTCCAGGGCGGCGCCAACCTGGCGCACCGGAGCGACCCGCGGTTCGACACCGCCGACTTCTCGGACACGGCGCCCGGCAACCTCCGGGCCGACTACGTGCTGCCGCGCAAGACGCTGCAGATCCGCGGCGCGGGCGTGTTCTGGCCGCTCCAGGCCGATCCGCTGTTCCGGCTCACCGGCGTGTTCGACGCCGCCCTGTGGGGCCCGGTCGGCGGCTTCCCGACCTCCGACCACCGCTCGGTGTGGGTGGACGTCTCGGTCCCGGCCGTGCGGTAGGCCCTGTACGACTCGTGTAAAGGTGCGGAGCCGCCCACGGGCGGCTCCGCTACCGTCGCGGCGGGTCGGTGCTGAAGAAGGTCCTCATCGCCGCGGCGCTCGCCGCGATCGCAGCGGCCCCCGCGCAGGCGCAGGGGCGGGTCCTGCTGATGCCGGGCGTGACCTACGAGCGGCAGGTGCAGTTCACCTCGCACGGCCCCGTGGCCGTGCACGTGATGACGGCGCCACGGGCCGGCGGGTCCTACAGCCTCAAGCCGGTGCTCTCGAACGGGGCCATCGTCGGGCGCGACCGCGTCACGTCGATGCAACGCAACGTTCGCGACGCAACCACCGCCGGCGTCAACGGCGACCTCTTCACCTGGGCAGACGGGCGCCCCACCGGACTGCTCATGCAGAGCGGCGTCCTCCACCACCCGCCGTCCGCCGAGCGCTCGAGCCTCGGCATCGGTGCCGACGGAACCCTCCGCGTCCAGCGCGTGCGCATGTTCGGGACGTGGCGCGGCACGGGCCAGCGGCGGCCGCTCGATCTCAACGAGTCGCCGGGGCCGAACGGCGTCTCCGTGTTCACGCCGGCGTGGGGGCCGACGACCCCGTCGCAGCCGGGCGCCGTCGAGGCGGTTCTCTCGCCGCTCCCGCCGACCGCACCGAACGCCGATCTCCAGGGCCCGGTCACGGGCGTCGCGCAGACGGGCGGCGGCACGGCCATCCCGGCCGGCGGCGCCGTGCTCGTCGCGCGCGGCACGGCGGCGGCGCGCCTCGTCGAGGAGGCGCCGCCCGGGACGACGGTCACGATCCGGCTGCTGCTCAACCCGGACCTCGCCGGGATCCTCGACGCGATCGGCGGCGGCCCCGCGCTCGTGCAGGACGGCAAGCCGATCTTCCGTGCGAACGAGCTCTTCTCGACCGCGCAGCTGGCGCGCAACCCGCGCACCGGCATCGGGCAGCTCGCGGACGGGCGCACCCTCTTCGTCGTGGTCGACGGCCGCCGTCCCGGCTACTCCGTCGGGATGACGAACTTCGAGCTCGCGCAGACGCTCGTCCGCCTCGGAGCGGTCACCGCGATGGGCCTCGACGCGGGCGGCTCCTCGACGATGGCGTTCGACGGCGAGCTGCTGAACCGGCCGTCCGACCCCGGCGGCGAGCGCGCCGTCTCGGAGGGCCTGTTCGTCCACTACGCCGGCGTCGTCGCCGCCCCGCCCGCCGAGCCCGTGCTGTCGCCGAACGGCGACGGCGTGGCCGAGACCCAGCCGCTCTCGTACAAGCTCGTGCGGCCCTCGACCGTGACCGTCAGCCTGATCGGCCCCGACAAGGCGCCGCGCGTGCTCGACCACGGGCCGAAGGCGCCCGGCGTGCAGCGCTTCACCTGGGACGGGACGAACGCCGACGGGACGCCGGCCGCGGAGGGAACCTGGCGCCTCGCCGTGACCGCCGTCGACGAGCAGGGGCAGACGACCACTGCCGACCGCTACTTCTCGCTGAACCGCACGCTCGGCGGGCTCGCGGTCGCCCCGCGCCTCGTGCGCGTCGGCCGCGGCGGCAGCCTCCGCTCGACCTTCACGCTCACGCGCCCGGCGCGGGTGACGGCGACGCTCCGCTCGCGCACGGGCGCGGTCGTGGCCACGATCGCCCGCGCCGTGCGCCTCCGCTCCGGGATGCAGACGCTCGCGTGGAACGGGCGTGCCGGCCGGCGGCTCGTCCCCTCGGGGAGCTACGTCGTCCGCGTCCGCGCGGCGAGCGAGGTCGGGGCCGCGGAGCTCCAGGCGCCGGTGAGCATCCGCCGGGTGGCGCCGCCGCCGAAGCGGCGGCCCTGAGCCCGCCGCGAGTACCCTGCCCCCCGTGCTCGCGTCCCCCGTGCTCGCGTCCGCCGTGCCCGTCGCCTCCGTCCTGAGCGAGCTCACCGACGCGATCACCCACGTCGTCGGCGACTACGGGCTCTACGCGGTCTTCCTGCTGATGCTGATCGACGCGGTGCTGCCGGCCGCGTCCGAGCCGGTGATGGTCTTCGGCGGGGCGCTGGCGGCCGGCGCCTTCGCGTCCGAGGTGACGCTCTTCGGCGTCGACCTTCCGGACGGGTTCTGGTCGTGGTTCGCGATCGGCGCCGCCGGGACGATCGGCTACGTGCTCGGGTCGATCATCGGGTGGGCGATCGGCCTCTACGGCGGCCGGCCGTTCGTGGAGCACCACGGCCGCTGGGTGCACCTGAGCACCGAGAAGCTCGACCGCGCCGAGCGCTCGTTCGAGCGCTGGGGCGACGCGTTCGTCGCGTTCGGCCGAGTCACGCCGGTTCTGCGGTCGTTCGTCGCCATCCCCGCGGGGGTGCTCGAGATGCCGCTCGGGCGCTACACCGTGCTCACGATTCCCGGCTCCGCCGCCTGGTGCTTCGGGCTCGCGGGCGTGGGGTGGGCGCTCGGCGCGAACTGGGAGCGGTTCCACCACGCGTTCCACTACGTCGACTACGCCGTCCTCGCGCTCATCCTGCTCGGGGGCGCGTACCTCGGTCTGCGGTGGCGCTCCTCTAGACTGGCTCGCCGTGCCGCCGCGGATACCCCTCGTTGACGTCAAGGCGCAGTACGCGCCGCTGATCCCCCGTCTCGAGGCCGCGTTCCGCGAGGTGCTCGACTCCGGGACGTTCATCCTCGGGCCGCATGTGAAGGCGTTCGAGGCCGAGGCCGCCGCGTACCTCGGCGTTCCGGCCACGGTCGGCGTGGCCAACGGCACCGACGCGCTCGTGCTCGTGCTCGACGCGCTCGAGATCGGCTCCGGCGACGAGGTGGTCTGCCCGGCCTTCACCTTCTACGCCACCGCCGAGTCGATCGCCCGCCGTGGCGCCACGCCCGTCTTCGCCGACGTCGACCCGCAGACGCTGAACCTCGATCCGCAGGACGTCGCCGACAGGATCACGCCGCGGACCCGCGCGATCATGCCGGTGCACCTGTTCGGCCGGCCGGCGCCGCTCGCGCAGCTCGCGGAGCTGGGCCCGCCGCTGATCGAGGACGCGGCGCAGGCCTTCGGTGCGCCCGGCATCGCCTCCACCGGGGTCGCTTCGACCTTCAGCTTCTTCCCGACGAAGAACCTGTTCGCACTGGGTGACGGCGGCCTCGTCGCCTGCACCGACGAGGCGCTCGCCGAGCGCGTGCGGATGTTGCGCTTCCACGGCTCACGGGCGAAGGTCGAGTTCGAGTACGTCGGCTACAACTCGCGCCTCGACGAGCTCCAGGCGGCCGCGCTCCGGATCTTCCTCCCCGAGCTCGACGGCTGGAACCGCGCGCGCCGGGAGGCCGCCGACCGCTACCGCGAGCTGCTCGGCGACCTCGTCGAGACGCCGCCGGACGAGCCCGGGCACGTCTACCACCTGTTCGTCTGCCGCTCCCCCGACCGCGACCGGATCGTGGCCGCGCTGCGCGAGCAGGGCATCGGCACGAACGTCTACTACCTGCCGCCGCTCCACCTCCAGCCCGCGCTGCTCCCGTTCGGCGGCCGGGAGGGGGATCTGCCCGAGACGGAGCGGGCGGCCGCCGAGAACTTCTCGCTCCCGCTGTGGGCGGGGATCACGTCCGAGCAGCAGGAACGCGTCGCCGAGACGGTTCGCGCGGCCGTCGGCGCCAGGGTGTAGCCCGTGCCGATCGGGCGCCACCGGCTCTGGCAGCTTCTCGCCGACGGGGCGCTGGTGGCGGCGGCCTGGTACCTCGCGTTCCGGCTCCGCTTCGACCCGCTCGACGTGCCCGTCTACTACGAGGACTACGTGGCGTGGACGACGATCGCGCTCGTGACGGCGCTCAAGCTCGCCGTCTTCACGGTCACCGGGATCCACCACCGCTGGTGGCGCTACGTCTCCACCCGGGACATGTGGGGGATCGTCCGCGGCGTCACGGCGGCGTCGCTCCTCGTCTACCTCGTCTTCTACTTCGCGCCGCTCAACGACCTGCGCGTCCCGCGCGGAATCGCGCTGCTCGACTGGCTGCTGCTGCTCGGCGCCGTCGCCACCAGCCGGATGCTCGCCCGGACGCTGTTCGAGCGTCCCACCCCGGGCCGCCTCGTCGCGCGAGGGCGCGAGGTGATCGTGGTCGGCGCCGGGGACGCGGGAGGGCTCGTGCTCCGCGAGCTGCAGAAGTCGCGCGCGATGACGCCGATCGGCCTCGTCGACGACGACCCGCGCAAGCGGCGCATGCGCCTGCACGGCGTCCGCGTGCTCGGGACGATCGACGAGCTGCCGCGGATCATCCGCGAGAACGACCCGGACGAGATCCTGATCACGATCCCGTCGGCCCCGGGCGAGGTGCGCCAGCGCGTGGTGGAGATCGCGCAGGAGGCGAACGTCCCCGTGAAGACGCTCCCCGGGCTGTACGAGTTGCTCGAGGGCGACCTCGGCCTCGCCGGCCAGATCCGCCCCGTCCAGGTGGAGGACCTGCTCGGCCGCCAGCCCGTGGAGGTCGACCTCGCCGCGATCGCCGGCTACCTCGCGCGCAAGACGGTGCTCGTCACGGGCGCCGGCGGCTCGATCGGCTCGGAGCTCTGCCGCCAGCTCGCGCGCGCGAGCCCGTCCCGGATCGTCCTGCTGGAGCAGTCGGAGGCGGCGCTGTACGAGATCGAGCGCGAGCTCGTGGACGAGCGCGGCTTCTCCGCCGGGGTCCCCGTCCTCGGCGACGTGAAGAACCGGGCGAAGATGCGGCAGGTCTTCGAGCGCTACCGGCCGGACGTCGTCTTCCACGCGGCCGCGTACAAGCACGTGCCGCTGATGGAGGCGAACCCGCTGGAGTCGGTGCGCAACAACGTGATCGGCACGCGCGTCGTCGCCGAGGTGTCGATCGAGTTCGGCGTCGACCGCTTCGTGCTGATCTCGACGGACAAGGCGCTCAACCCGAACTCCGTCTACGGCCAGTCGAAGACCCTCTGCGAGTGGGTCGTCGCCGCGCACGGCGCCTCCGACGTCGCCACGCGCTTCGTCGCCGTCCGCTTCGGCAACGTGCTCAACTCCACGGGCAGCGTGATCCCGCTGTTCCGGCGCCAGATCGAGCGGGGCGGCCCGGTGACGGTGACGGACGCCGAGATGACGCGGTTCTTCATGACGATCCCGGAGGCGGCCGCGCTCGTGATCCAGGCCGGCGCGATCGGCGGCCGCGGCCAGATCTTCGTCCTCGACATGGGCGAGCCCGTGCGGATCCTCGACCTCGCGGAGAACATGATCCGCCTCTCCGGGAAGGTCCCGAGGCGGGACGTGGAGATCCGGTTCATCGGCGCGCGGCCCGGCGAGAAGATCCACGAGGAGCTGTTCGCGGAGGGCGAGACGTGGCACCCCACCACGCACCCGAAGATCCTCGCCCTCGACGTCCACCCCGTCGACCGTGACTGGCTCGGCGGCGAGCTCGACGCCCTCGAGCGCCTCGTCGACGACGGGGACACGCTCGCCCTCGTCTCGCGGCTGCGGGAGATCGTGCTGCACCCGCGTGCGGCCGGCGCGCCCCGGACGACGGAGCCGGTCGCCTGAGACCGCCCCACGCGCCGCTCTAGACTCGGCCGGGTGGTCGAGCCGCCGTCGCCGCGCGGGCTGCGGGCCCGTGCGCTGTTCGCTCCGCTGGGGGAGACGTACGACCGCTACAGCCGGCTCCTCTCGTTCGGCCAGGACCCGCGCTGGCGCCGCTTCCTCGTCTCGCGGGTCGCCGCCGGCTCGGGCGACCGCGTCCTCGACGTCGCCACCGGAACGGCTGCGGTCGCGATCGAGCTGGCACGGACGCGCGGCTGCCGTGTGGTCGGCCTCGACCAGAGCCCGGAGATGCTGCAGGTCGGGCGGCGGCGGGTGGCCGAGGCGGGCCTCACCGGACGGATCACGCTCGTGGAGGGCCGGGCCGAACGCCTTCCGTACCCGGACGGCACGTTCGACGCGCTCACCTGCACGTACCTGCTCCGCTACGTGGACGATCCGGCTGCGACGCTCACCGAGCTCGCGCGCGTGGTCCGGCCCGGAGGCACCGTCGCGATCCTCGAGTTCGGCGTCCCGCGCGGCGTCTGGCGCCTGCCGTGGGAGGTCTGGGTGCGCGTCGGGCTCCCCGTCCTGGGTCGCCTGATCTCGCCCGGCTGGCACGAGGTCGGCCGCTTCCTCGGGCCGAGCATCCGCTCGTTCTCCGAGCTTCTGCCGCTCGAGCGGCAGCTCGACCTGTGGCGGCGGGCCGGCGTGGTCGACGTGCGCCACCGTCGCCTCGGCGTCGGCGGAGGGATCGTCGTGTGGGGGACACGCGCGTGAGCGCGCCGGCCCGGCCCGCGTTCTACGCGCTCGCGCCCGGGGGCTGGCGCGACTACGTCACGCTGCTGCACCCGCCGTACACCGCGTGGCACCTCTCCTACGTGGCGATGGGCGCGGCGCTCGCACCTGTGGTCTCCTGGGACCGACTCGTGCTCGGGCTGCTGGCCTTCTTCCTCGCCACCGGCGTGGGCGCGCACGCGCTCGACGAGCTCCGCGGGCGGCCGTTGCGGACACGCATCCCGGAGCGCGTGCTGTGGGGTCTCGCCGCCACGTCGATCGCGGCGGCCGTCGGCCTCGGCGTCTACGCCTGCGTCGCGTACACGCCGTGGCTCGCGCCGTGTGTCGCCTTCGGCGCGTTCATCGTCGTCGCCTACAACCTCGAGCTCTTCGGCGGCCGCTTCCACACCGACGCGTGGTTCGCGCTCGCCTGGGGCGGCTTCCCGGCGCTGACGGGGTACCTCGGCGAGGCCGAGCGGCTGAGCGCCGAGGCCCTCGTGCTCGCCGCGTTCGCGGCGTTGCTCAGCGCGGCTCAGCGGGCGCTGTCGAATCCGGTGCGGGACGTGCGCCGGCGGGTGGCGTCGGTCGCGGGAACGGTCGAGCTCGCGGACGGGCGGCGAGAGCCGCTCAGGGCCCGGTCGCTGACCGAGGCTCCCGAGGCGGCGCTGCGCCTGCTCTCGGTCGCGAGCGTCGTCCTCGCGGTCGCGCTGCTCGTCCGCGCCGCCTGACGAGCAGCGGCCGCCGGGACGCCCGCGTACCGATCCGTACGATGAGTGCGTGTCCTCCGGCCCGATGATGTTCCACTTCCGCGGCGGACCCGAGGAGCCGCAGGTGAAGCGGAGCCCGCGCGAGCTGCTCGGCCTCCTCCGTGACGGCTTCACGCTCGTCTGGCGGGCGGCGCCGCGCGAGTTCGCGCTCGCCGGGTCGCTCCAGGTGCTCGCCGGGCTCGGGGCCGCCGCGCAGCTCCTGCTCGCGAAGGAAGTGCTGGACACGCTGCTGCAGGCCGAGCGCGGCGGCGGCGAGTTCGACGACGCGCTCGTGCCGGGGCTCGTGTTCCTCGGCCTGATGCTGCTCCTGACCGGGGCGCGCGTCGTCCAGCGCGAGTACCAGCGGCTGCTCGCCGAGCTGACGCGCCGCGAGGCGCAGGAGCAGATCCTCGACGTCGCCACCGAGGTCGAGCTGGAGGCGTTCGAGACGCCGAGCTTCCTCGACCGGCTCCAGCGCGCGCAGGTGCAGGGTCAGTTCCGCCCGCTGCAGATCGCGAACGGCCTGCTCACGATGATCGCAGGCGTCGTCGGCCTGGTCGCCGTCGGCGCCGTCCTGCTCACGCTGCAGCCGCTGTTGATGCTCGTCCTGCTCGCGGCGTTCGTGCCGCTGTGGCTGGCGAGCACCCGCAACAGCCGCGCGTTCTACCGCTTCTTCTGGCGGCGGACGCAGCTCGAGCGGCGGCTCGCCTACCTCTGGCACCTGATGACGGGGAAGGACCCTGCGAAGGAGCTGCGCGCGTTCGACCTCGGGCCGTACCTGCTCGGCCAGCACCGCGAGCTCTACGACGAGCGGCTCGACGAGCTGCGGCAGCTGGTGCGGCGCCGGACGCAGATCTCGCTGCTCGCGAACCTCGCCCCGCCGGCCTTCCTCGGCGCCGCCATGCTCTACCTGCTCCTGTCCGGGCGGATGACCCTCGGCGCGGTCGCGATCGCCGCCTGGGGCGTGTACCAGTTCGGGCAGCGGCTGGAGAGCATCGCCTCCGGCGCCGGGTCGCTGTACGAGAGCGCGCTCTTCATCGGCGACTTCGCCGCGTTCTCGGCGCTGAAGCCCGAGGTCGTCGCGGCCCGGCCGACGGCGCCCGCACCGCCGCGCTTCGAGCGGATCGACGTCGAGCACGTCTCCTTCGCCTACCCCGGGAGCGACCGGCTCGCGCTCCGCGACGTCTCGCTCTCGATCGAGGCCGGCGAGGTCGTCGCGCTCGTCGGCGAGAACGGCTCGGGCAAGACGACGCTGGCCAAGCTCCTGTGCCGCCTGTACCGGCCCACGAGCGGCCGCATCCTCTGGGACGGCCGTGACATCGCCCAGTTCGACCCGACGTCGCTGCGCGAGGCGGTGGCCGTGATCTTCCAGGACTTCCTCCACTACGAGTTCCCGGCGCGCGCGAACGTCGCCATGGGGCGCGTGCGGCAGGAGGAGGACTTCGCCGCGATCGTCGCCGCGGCCACGCGCGCGGGCGCGCACGACTTCATCGAGACGCTCCCCGAGGGCTACGACACGCTGCTCTCGCGGCAGTTCCAGGACGAGGGCAAGGAGCTCTCCGTCGGCCAGTGGCAGCTGATCGCGCTCGCGCGCGCGTTCTTCCGGGACGCCCAGCTGCTCGTCCTCGACGAGCCGACGGCGGCGCTCGACGCCCGCGCCGAGCACGCCCTGTTCGAGCGCATCCGCGAGCTCGCGCACGGTCGCTCCGTGCTGCTCATCTCGCACCGCTTCTCGAGCGTGCGCGACGCCGACCGTATCTTCGTCCTCCGCCGCGGCGAGCTCCTCGAGCAGGGCGACCACGCCGAGCTGATGCGGCGCGGCGGCCTCTACGCGGAGCTGTTCGACCTGCAGGCGCGCGCGTACGTGGACGGCGCGGCCCCCGCCCGCGACCCGGAGCCGCGGGCGGGGGAGCGCCTCGTGATCCGCCGGCCGCTCTAGGCGCCCGGGATCTTCACGAGCAGGAGCTGGCCGCCCTCGCGCTGGTACGTGAGGCCGCCGCGCTGCTCCTCGTCGACGATCAACGTGCCCGCCTGGACGTCCGCGAGGAACATGTCCTCGCCGAACACGTCGGAGACGTCGACGATGCCGCTCGACT
>DATHTC010000116.1:0-4051 GCA_035463735.1 Gaiellaceae bacterium
TGCCCGCGTGGCGGCCGTCAGTCGGGAGCGTCCGTCTCGGGGAACGTTCCCGTGACGCGGGGACGGCGGCGGTCGCGCGTCTGCCGCCGCTCGGTGAACTCACCCGCGTCGGCGCCGGAGCGGCGGTCGGGCCCCTGGCGGCGGTCGACGATGACGGTCACGTTCGGGTTGTCCTTGTAGTACTCGACCATCTTCTCGTAGAGCTCGTCGGCCAGCTCGCGCGGGATCACGCAGTAGATCACCGTCGCAGTCTACGAGCGGCGGCGGCGGGCGGCATGCCCCGTCCGGAGGGCGGTCGGCCGCCGCCGGCACACTTCCGTGACGGTGCCAGGCACCGTGAAGACGCGCACGGAACGGCATGTTTGCAGGGTCTTCGACGTCCGCGCCGCCCGCGGCCGCGGTCACGGTGCCAGGCACCGTAAGGGGGCGGTACCGCCGCCGCGGACGTGTCCGTGCGACCGGACTACAGGCGCTCGATGTCGGGGACGAGGCGGCCCCCGTCCTCGAGGTGCGCGTTCCACGCGCGGTAGTGCGCGCCGAGGTCGCCGATGTCGTGGCCGCGGTTCTCCAGCCGGACCGGCTGCGCGGCGTCCGGCGAGACGCGGTACTGGTACCACGAGATGTCCCACGCGACGGTGACGAGCAGCTCGCCCTTCACGCCGGGTAGCTGGACGATGCTCGCGCGCGGCGTCCCGAGGCTCTTGGCGATGCCCCCGACGGTCCGCCGGTAGTCGCTCGTGTTGAACGCCTCGGCGGCGTCGACGAGCGCGAGCTCGTCCTCGGTCAGGCGGCGCAGGATCGGTTCCGCCACCACCGGCTCCTCCGCCGGCGGGCGCCGCAGGTCGTCCAGCCAGCGCGCGAGGCCGCCGCGCCGGCGGCGCCGGCGCTCGCTCACCATCGGCGTCGTCGGGCTCCCCTCCTTCACCCAGCCGTGCTCGACCGCGATCTCGGTGCAGAGCGGACAGACGTCGACGAGCTCCGAGCCGCCCTGGGGGGAGAAGCGGGTCACGCGCTCCCCCATCAGGAGCGAACGCTCGCAGATCCCGCAGACGCGGCTCACGTTGGCCTTGGTCACGCGCATCCGTTCGAGCATAGCGCCGCGGCTGCGCACCCCCTGCGTGCTAGCTTGCCGCTATGTGTGATTTACATAGGTTTGCCTAGTGCGCGCCGCCCGCTGCCGCAGCCGCGGCCCCCACGGCTGGCGCGTCCGCGCGCGGGTCGAGCGCTTCGGCGAGCCGGCGCTGCTCCTGCTCCTGCGCGAGCGGCCGGCGCACGGGTACGAGCTGCTGGAGGCGCTGCCGGCGCTGCACCCGGGCGAGCGCGTCGACATGGGAAACCTCTACCGCGCGCTGCGCCGGCTCGAGGAGGAGGGCCTCGTTCGCTCGCAGTGGGACGCGGCCGCCCCCGGTCCCGCCCGCCGCGTGTACGAGCTCACGGACGCCGGCCGCGAGCTCCTCGACCGCTGGGCCGAGGCGCTCGGGCGCGCGCGCGACCGCATCGACACGTTTCTCCAACGCTACGGAGAGGAGGTGAACAATGCATCACCGTAGACGTCACGGACGCGGGGCCGGGCCGCTCGGCGCGCGCTGGTACGAGCGCTCGAACGTGCTCGAGCGGCTCGAGCGCTACCAGCGCGACCTCGAGGAGGAGCTGGCGGACGTGTCCGACCTGATCCAGCGCCTGCGCGAGGGCGAGCCCCCGCAGCAGACGGGCACCGTGTGAGCGTGGGGGAACCGCCGCGTTCCCCCACCCCACCTCCTACCGCCTCGGTACGAGCAGGAGCAGTGCCGCCGGCGCCGCGAGCAGCGGCCAGAGCGCAACCCCGAGCCCCCACCGCTCGGCCAGCGCGGCGATGCCGAGCGGCAGGAGCGCGTTGAGCGGGAACAGCGCGCCGACCGTCAGCGCAAGGCCGCTCGCATCGCCGAGCGCGCCGTACAGCCGTGCCTGGAGCACCGGGTACCAGCCGGCGTTGACGACGGCGATCGCCGCGACCAGCGCGAGCTTCCCGGCCGTCTGCGGAACCAGGAGGAACGCGACGAACAGCGCCGCGGTCACGGCGGCGCTGCCGCGGAGGTAGCGGAGCCCGTCGAGGCGGCGCAGGAGCGGGATCGCGGCCGCAGACCCGACGAGCCCCGCGCCCGTCCACACGGCGACGGCGAGGCCGGCGGTCGCCACGGAGGCTCCGACCTCGTCGACGAAGTAGAGCGCCAGGAACGCGAGCAGGACGTCGAGGAGCAGGTCGGAGAGCTCGACGAGGAACAGCCAGCGCACGACCTCGCGCCGCGCCATCACGCGCAGCGCGTCGCGCACGCGCGGGCGGTCGCCGTCACGCGTGTCCGGAACGCGCCGCGCGAGGAGCACGAGCACGAGCGCGAGGACGGCGAAGCCGGCGAAGAGCCCGCGCCAGCCGAAGCCGGCGAGCCCGGCGAGTGGCACGAGCAGCGGCCCCACGACCGCGCCCACGGCGCCGGCGAGCGTCCACCGCGCCATGTTGTGCTCTCGGCGCTCGGGCTGCAGGTCCATCAGCGATGCCTGCGACAGCGACACGAAGGCGCCCGACGCGGGATAGAGGACCGCGAACGCCGCGAGCAGCACCCAGACCGACGGCGCGCCTGCGGCGAGTGCGAGCGAGCCGGCGAACGCGAGCCCGCCGCCGAGCACGAGCGCCCGCCGCCGCCACGTGACGGCGACGACCCCCAGCACGGGCTCCACCGCGAGCGAGACCAGGCTCGGAACGGTGAGCAGGAGCCCGATCTCGACGTACGACAGGGAGAGGTCGTCGCGGACGGACGGCCACGCGGCCTCGCGCGCGCCGAAGACGAGCTCGTCGAGCAGCTCGATCGCGAGCAGCGCCGCGACGGCGCCGCCCAGCGACCGGCGGATCAGGAGTTACCAGGGAGGATGCATCGGCACCACTCTAGACCGCCGACCACACGAGGCGTTACAGGCCATCCGGGCGACCCCGGCCACGAGGCCGAAGCGCGGGCTCGGGGCGAGGGCCACGGGTCCCCCGCGCTCCTACGCCTTGACCTCTTCCTTCTCCTTCTGCGCGTCCGCGATGACCTTCTGCGCGATGTGCGCCGGCACCTCCTCGTAGCGGAGGAAGTGCATGTGGTAGTCGCCGCGCCCGCCGGTGAGGGAGGTCAGCGACTGCGAGTACGTGAGGATCTCGGCCATCGGCACCTCGGCCTTGATCGTCGTCATCCCGCCCGCGGGCTCCATCCCCTGCAGGCGCGCACGGCGGGAGTTGAGGTCCCCGTTGACCGCGCCGACGGTCTCGTCGGGGACGACGACCTCGACCTCCATGATCGGCTCGAGCAGCACCGGGTCGGCCTTCGAGTACGCGTCCTTGAACGCCATCGAGCCGGCGATCTTGAACGCCATCTCCGAGGAGTCGACGGAGTGGTACTGGCCGTCGACGAGCTTCACCGTCACGCCCTGCACCGGCGCGCCCGCGAGCTCGCCGCGCTGCATCGCCTCCTGGATTCCCTTGTCGACCGCGGGCCGGAAGCTCTGCGGGATCACGCCGCCCACGATCTTGTCGACGAACTCGTAGCCCTCGTGGCCGTCCCGCGGCTCCAGGACGATCTCGCAGTCGCCGAACTGGCCGCGGCCGCCCGTCTGCTTCTTGTACCGGTGCCGGGCGCGCGACTCCTTGCGGATCGTCTCCAGGTACGGGACGCGGGGCGGGTGCAGCTCGACCTCGACGCCGAAGCGGCGCTGCAGCCGCTCCACGGCGACCTCGACGTGCATCTGGCTCATCCCCGAGAGCAGCAGCTCGGCCGTCTGCGGGTCGCGCCGAAGCACGAGCGTGGGATCCTCCTCCGAGAGCCTCCGCAGCGAGGTCGCGACCTTCTCCTCGTCGCCGCGCGCCTTGGGCTCGACGGCGAAGCTCATGACGGGCTCGGGGAAGCCGATCTCGGGGGGCGCGACGTTGTACTCGGCGTCGACGAGCAGGTCACCGGTGAGGGTGTCCTTCAGCTTCGCCACGGCCGCGATGTCGCCCTCTCCGACCTCGGGGGCGTTCACGTGGTCCTTCCCCTGCATCATG